>DATMJX010000281.1:0-9320 GCA_035553715.1 Methylibium sp. | reverse complement strand
CTGGAGTCGCAGGTCGGCCAGCTGCTGGTGGTGCGCTCGCGGCCGCTGCGGCTGACCGAGCCGGGCAAGGTGCTGCTGCGCTTCGCGCGCCAGCTGCAGGCGATGCGCGCCGACGTCGCGCGCGAGCTCGGCGAGCACGTGCACACCCAGGCACGGCTGCCGATCGCGGTCAATGCCGACAGCCTGGCGACCTGGGTGCTGCCGGCGCTCGACCCGCTGGTGCAGCGGGGGCTGGACGACGGCTTCGGGCTCGAGCTGATCGTCGACGACCAGGACTTCACGCATGAATGGCTGCGCCAGGGCCAGGTGCTGGGCTGCGTCTCGACCGTGCCGAAGGCGCTGCGCGGCTGCCGCGTCACCGCGCTCGGCGTGATGCGCTACATCGCCGTCGCAAGCCCGGGTTTCGTCGCGCGCGTGCTCGGCGGTGATGCCGCGAACGGCCTGCACCGCGGCAATTTCGCGACCGTGCCCTTCCTGGTCTTCAACCGCAAGGACGACATGCAGGCGCAATGGGTCGCGCGCGCCTTCGGCGTCAAGGGGCCGCGGCTGGAGGAGCGCTTCGTGCCCTCGTCCGAGGCCTATGCGCGCGCCGCGACGCTGGGCTGGGGCATCGGCGTGCTGCCCGAGCTGCAGGCGCGCGCGCGCCTCGCGCGCGGCGAGCTCGTGCAGCTGCACCCCGAGTTCGCGATCCCGGTGACGCTGCACTGGCACCAGTGGAAGCTCGGCGACGACAGCGGTCCGCCGCAGCGCGCCGCGCGGCTCGATGAGGTCGGCGCGGCGCTGATCGCCGGCGCGCGGGCGTCCCTGGGCGGCTAGCGCGACCGGCCGGCCTCGGCGGGCCTGCGCGGCTCGGCAGGCGGCTCCCCATTGGCGCTCATCCCCGGCACCGCCCTGCGGTGGGCGACATCGCCATCCCGGCCCGCTCCCCAGGCCTCGGTGTCGTCACCGTGGGCCGCCAGCAGCAGGGCGCTGGCCACGGCCGCCGAGATCGTGCCCCAGGTCAGGGCCTGCAGCGCTGCGCGGTTCATGGCAACGGACTCCTTCCCTGTTCCGGTCGAGTGTCATCGGCTGCCTAGCCTAGTGCAGCAACCGCGCGGTGCCCATCCAACTGCCTGGGGAGATCGTGTCCAGATGTGCAGCAAGCGCCATGCCGCGCCGCGGCTCGCCCCAGGCTGGCGGCGACAATCGAGGCCCGATGCACCGCCGTGAGCTCCTCGCCGGCCTCGGGCGCAGCGCCGCGGCGCTGGCGCTCGGGGCGTTGTTCGCCCCCTCGCTCGGGCGCGACCGCACGGCCGAGCGCCTGCCGGGCAGCAGCGACGACCCCTTCACGCTCGGCGTCGCCAGCGGCCAGCCCGGTCCGTCGAGCGTCGTGCTGTGGACGCGGCTGGCGCCGCGCCCGATGGACCCCGACGGCGGCCTGCCGCAGGCCCCGATTGCGCTGCGCTGGGAGCTGGCCGAGGACGAGCGCTTCAGCCTCGGGCGGCGCCACGGCGAGGTGCTGGCGCGCCCCGAACATGCGCACAGCGCACACGTGCTGGTCGAGGGCCTGCCGCCCGACCGGCGCTTCTTCTACCGCTTCCATGCCGGCGCGGCGAGCAGCCCGCTGGGGCGCACGCGCACCGCGCCGGCACCCGATGCGCCGGTCGCGCGGCTGCGGCTCGCGCTGGCGTCCTGCCAGCACTACGAGCAGGGGGCGTTCGCGCTGCAGCGCGAGATCGCCGAACGCGAGCTCGACCTGGTGCTGTTCGTCGGCGACTACATCTACGAGTCGAGCAACCCGCGTTACCGCCTGCGCGCCCACGAGGGCCCGGCGCCGACCGACCTGGCCGGCTACCGGCGCCGCCACGCGACCTACAAGCTCGATGCGGCGCTGCGCGCCGCCCACGCCGCCCACCCCTGGCTGATGACCTGGGACGACCACGAGGTCGAGAACGACTACGCCAACGACGCCTCGCGCGACCCGCGGCGCAGCGCGGCCGAGCTGCTCGCGCTGCGCGCCGCCGCCTACAAGGCCTACTTCGAGCACATGCCGGTGGCGCCGACGATGGCGCCGGTCGGCCCGGCGATGCCGATCCATGCCCACCACCGCTGGGGGCAGCTGGCCGACCTGTGGACGCTCGACAACCGCCAGTACCGCTCGCCGCCGCCGTGCCCCGAGCCCGGGCGCGCAGGCGGGCGCGGGCTGATCCACTGCCCCACGCTCGGCGATCCGAACCGCTCGATGTTCGGCAGCGCGCAGGAACGCTGGATCGGCAGCGAGCTGGCCGCGAGCGAGGCGCGCTGGCGGCTGCTGGCGCAGGCCACGCAGATCGCGCCGGCCGGCATCGACACGCCGCTCGGCCGCAGCCTGTACAGCGACGGCTGGGACGGCTATCCGGCCGCGCGCGCACGGCTGCTCGGCGCGATCGCCGAGCAGCCGCAGGGCAACGTCGTCTGCCTCGGCGGCGACGTGCACCGGCACGTCGCCGCCCGGCTGCGCGCCGACCCGCTGGATCCGCGCTCGGCGGTGGTGGCCAGCGAGTTCGTCACCAGCTCGCTGACCTCGCGCGGCCTGTCGGAGGCGTTGACCGAGCTGATGCTGGGCAGCAACCCGGACCTGCTGCACGCGCGCAGCGACGAGCGTGGCTATGCGCTCCTCGAGGTCACCGCCGAGCGCGTCTCGTGCACCCTGCGCGCGACGCCTTTCCCGGTCCGGCCGGACAGCCACATCGGCACGCAGGCCGTCTGGGTCGTCGAGAGCGGCACGCCCGGCCCGCAGCGCGACGCTTGAGCCCCCCGGGGCGGAACTTCATCGCGCCGAGCCGGTCAAGAGCGCGTCGTTTTCGCGATCGAGGGGAGTAGCCAGGACCGGGCGCCGCGCACGCGGCGCCCGGTCCCGGTCGCATCGTCAGCACGGCGCCGCCAGGCGCCCGGTGCGTCCGCGTCTCCATCCAGATTGCCGGCAAGACCTTGCGCGAGTCGACGAGCCCGGGCGCACACCACGCCCGCACCACGCCAACACACCCAAGGAGAAGAAGCTCATGAAGACGATCCTCGTTCCTGCCTTCGTCGCGCTGACCCTGGTCGCTGGCAGCGCGGTCGCCGACCCCGGCAAGACCGCCAAGCCGGAGACACGCGACTGGGCGGCGGTCGACACGAATCGCGACGGCTACGTGTCGCCCGATGAAATGGAAGCCTTCCTCGCCGCCGACAAGGCGAAAGCGAAGGCGGCGAAGAAGTAAACCGTCCGGCGGGAACCGCCGAACTGGGCGCGGCGCACCACGGTTTTCTGACGACGCCGTGGGGCGGCCGCGGCCCACACTGCGGCGCATGGTCCTGGCCACGCGCCCCTTCGAAGCCCTGCGCCGAGGCTGGCGCACCGTGTGCCGCGTGCTGCGCAGGAGCCGCACGCCGGCAGGCTGGACCGCCTCCGAGCCGGCCGATCTCGGCACCGCCTTCGGCCTCGATGCCGCGATCGAAGCGGCCCGACCGCGCCCCCGCTGAGCCGGGTACCACGTCGTCACGAGAAAACTCGTTCGTTCCGAGCCCGACCGGGCAGTTCAAGTGCCGGCGCGGCCCCCTACACTTCCCGGATGCCACGAGGAGCTTTCCAGGAACAGATGCTGCGCGTGCGCGAGGACGCCATCGTCACCGCGGTGAACCGCCTGCTGGCCGAGAAGGGCTACGACCTGATGACGGTCGACGAGGTCGCCGCCGAGGTCGGCATCGCCAAGGCGAGCCTGTACAAGCACTTCAGCTCGAAGGAGGCGCTCGCCGGTGCCGCGATGATCCGCGTGCTCGACCGCGCGCTGGCCCACACCGACGGGCTCGAGCGCGACGCGACCCTGACGCCGCTGGCGCGGCTGCACGCGACGGCGCGCTGGACGATGCAGGTGCAGCTGGCCGGCGAGATGCCCTCGCTGCCGGCGCAGAACTCCGCGCTGCGCACCGCGCTGTCGGCCAACCGCGACTACCTCGACCGGCTGTTCGCCCTCAGCGACCGGCTCGGCGCCTGGATCGAGGCGGCCCAGGACAGCGGTGCGCTCGACGCGACGCTGCCCGCCGAGGTGGTGCTCTACACGCTGTTCGCGCGCGCCTGCGACCCGGTGCTCGGCGTGCTGAAGGCCGGCGGCCAGCACACCGACGAGCAGATCATCGACTGGGTGCTGCGGTCGTGCTTCCGCGGCCTGGAGGCCCGCCCCCCCGGCTGAGGCGGCTCAGCGGACCAGCAGCGTCGGCACCTTGCAGTTGGCCAGCACCTTGGTCGCCACCGAGCCCATGACCAAGCTGCCCAGGGCGCCGTGGCCGTGCGAGCCGAGCATCACGAGGTCGAAGCCACCCGCCTCGGCGGTCTTGCCGATCACGTCGGCCGCATGGCCGACCTTGTGGACGAACTGCGCCTTCACGCCCTGCTTCGTGAAGAAGGTGCGGATCGGCTTGAACACCTTCTCGGCCTCGTCGTCGTAGTAGGACTTCAGCAGCTCCTTGTCGAGCATCGCGGTGGCGCGCGGCGGCAGCGGCGGGCTGACCGTGACGACCGTGATGTCATGCCCGGCCACCAGCCATTCGGCATGTGCGGCGAGGTAGGCCACCATGCGCTTGGTGAAGGGGCTGCCGTCGGCAGCAACGAGGATCTTCATCGCGGACTCCTTGTGGGTATTGCGCGGGCAACGCGGGCCCGAGTATCCGATGCCGGGCCCCTCAGACCGTGACGCACATCAAGCCATCGTGCCCCTCGGACTCGCCCTTGTGCGCCAGCCCGCGCGCGTTGCTGAGCACGCGCGTCGCGCCGCGCGCGTGCTCGGCCCGGTAATCGTGCCGGCAGTGCAAGTGACCGTGCAACCACAGGTCGGCCAGCGGCAGCAGGTCGTCGTCGGCATTGCAGAAGCTGGCGGTGCCGGGGCGCGCGCCGTAGCGCGGGTCGGCGCTGCGCAGGCTCGGGCCGTAATGGGTGATCGCGACGGTCGCCTCGGCGTCGTGCGGCGCGCGCAGCGCCGCCTCGAGCCAGGCGCGGCAGGCCAGCGCCTCCTCGCGCACCGCGGCGGCGTCGAAGGGGCGGCCGTCGCGGGTGGCCTGCATCACCTCGACGAAGTAGCGCGCGGCACGCTGGCAGCGCTCGCGCTCGGCCTCGCCGAGCACGCCGAAGTCGCACCAGCGCACCGTGCCGAGGAAGCGGATGCGCCGGCCGTCGGCGCCGGTGAGCGTCACGCTCCCGCGCTCCAGCAGCCGGATGCCGAGGGCCTCGCAGCGCGCGCGCAGCGCCGGCCAGGCCTCGCGCAGCTCGCGGCGGTCGAACTCGTGGTTGCCGGCGACATAGAGCACCGGCACCGGCCAACCGGCAAAGGCCGCGAGGCCCTCCCAGGAGCTGTCGACGTCGCCCGCCAGCACCAGCGCCTCGGCGCCGGGCGCCGGGACCGGCAGGAAGTCCTCGCTCTCGAGGTGCAGGTCGGACAGCAGCTGCAGCCGCATCGCGGCCTCAGGCGCCCTTGCCGTGGCAGGCCTTGAACTTCTTGCCGCTGCCGCAGGGGCAGGGGTCGTTGCGCCCGACCTTCGGGCCGGCGCGGCGCACCGTCTCGACCTTCAGGCGCTCACCGCGCGCGAGATCGGCGATCGCGACCACATTGCCGACCAGGTCCTCGATCGCCTCGTCCATGCTGCGCAGCGGGTGCTCCTGGTCGAGCGCCTTGGTGAACTCGCGCTCGTCGCCCTCCTGCGCCGGCAGGTGGCGGCGGACGCAGGCGAGCAGGTCCGGCAGGTCGGCGTCGGTCAGCTCCTCGAGCGCCGGGAACAGGTTCAGCGCGTGCTCGAAGCCGATCACCCACGGCGCGAAGGCCGGGCCGATCGCGGCGGCCCCTTCGAGCGGCCGGCCCTGCTCGTCCTCGGGCTGCATCACCAGCGGGTCGAACCAGGCGTCCTCGCGCAGCTGGCGCTCGAGCACCGCGTGGTGGCGGGTGATCAGCGCGACGGCCCGCTCGTGCTTGGCCGCATGCCAGCCCGGGGTGTCGGGCGTCAGCACGACCCCGGCATCGGGGGCGTCGGGGTCGCCGAGGCGCCAGTCGAAGATCGGCGCCAACCATTGCGCCGGCTCGATCCAGGTAGGCTGGGCCAGCACGCCGCACAGGTAGCCATCGAGCATCACCGCGTCGAGCGACTCGAGCGGCTCGGGCACCGCCGCGAGCAGGTCGTCCAGTTCGGTGATCTCGGCGTCGGTCAGCGGGGCAGGGGTGGCAGGCATGGCGCGGATTGTCCTATGGCCGCCCCGCCGACGCGGGCTCCCGCCGGAGACCGCCCGGGGACGGCCTCGGGGTTTGCAGCGGCGGCTGTCGCCCGGCCTCAGTCGCCGAGCAGGCGCCGCCCGAGCCGCTCGCGCACCGCGCCGAGCTCGGCCGGCAGGTGGTGGGCGAGCAGCTTGAACAGCTCGTCGTGCAGCGCCAGCTCGCGGCGCCAGTCGGCGGCATCCAGGCTGGTGACCCGCGCGAACTGGGCCGGCGTGAAGTCCAGGCCGCTCCAGCTGAGGTCCTCGTAGCGCGGCGTGATGCCGAACTCGTGCTCCTCGCCGCCGGCGCTGCCCTGCACCCGCTCGAGCATCCACTTCAGCACCCGCATGTTGTCGCCATAGCCGGGCCAGACGAACTTGCCGTCCTCGCCCTTGCGGAACCAGTTGACGCAGTAGATCTTCGGCAGCGTCGCACCGCCCGCCTGCAGCTTCGCGCCCAGGTCCAGCCAGTGCTGGAAGTAGTCGCTCATGTGGTAGCCCATGAAGGGCAGCATCGCGAAGGGGTCGCGGCGCACCACGCCCTGCTGGCCGGCGGCGGCGGCGGTGGTCTCCGAGCCCATCGTCGCGGCCATGTAGACGCCCTCGACCCAGTCGCGCGCCTCGGTCACCAGCGGCACCGTCGTCGAGCGGCGGCCGCCGAAGATGAAGGCGTCGATCGGCACACCGGCCGGGTCGTCCCAGTGCGGATCGAGCACCGGGTTGTTGGTCGCCGCGACGGTGAAGCGCGCGTTCGGGTGGGCGGCCTTCGCGCCGGTCGCCTTGGCGATCTCGGGCGTCCAGTCCTTGCCCTGCCAGTCGATCAGGTGCGCCGGCGGGGTGTCGCTCAGGCCCTCCCACCAGACGTCGCCGTCGTCGGTCAGCGCGACGTTGGTGAAGATGACGTCGCGCTGGAGCGAGGCCATGCAGTTCGGGTTGGTCTTGTCGTTGGTGCCCGGCGCGACGCCGAAGTAGCCGGCTTCGGGGTTGATCGCGTACAGCCGCCCGTCGGCGCCCGGCTTGATCCAGGCGATGTCGTCGCCGATCGTCGTGACCTCCCAGCCTCTTTTCTCACCGTCCACGCCCTCGGAGAGCCCCGCCGGCGGGATCAGCATCGCGAAGTTGGTCTTGCCGCAGGCGCTCGGGAAGGCCGCGGCGACGTGGAACTTGCGGCCCTGCGGGCTCTTCACGCCCAGCACCAGCATGTGCTCGGCGAGCCAGCCCTGGTCGCGGCCCATGGTGGACGCGATGCGCAGCGCGAAGCATTTCTTGCCGAGCAGCGCGTTGCCGCCGTAGCCCGAGCCATAGCTCCAGATCTCGCGCGTCTCGGGGTAGTGGACGATGTACTTGGTGGTGTTGCAGGGCCAGGACACATCGGCCTGCCCCGGCTGCAGCGGCGCGCCGACCGTGTGCATGCAGGGCACGAACTCGCCGTCGGTGCCGAGCACGTCGTAGACCGCCTTGCCCATGCGCGTCATCAGGCGCATGTTCACCGCGACATAGGGCGAGTCGCTCAGCTCGACACCGATGTGCGCGATCGGCGAGCCCAGCGGGCCCATGCTGAAGGGCACGACGTACATCGTGCGCCCGCGCATGCAGCCCTCGAACAGCGCCGGCGTGCCGTCGGCCTGGCCGGTCTGCAGGATCGCGCGCATCTCGGCCGGCGCCATCCAGTGGTTGGTCGGGCCGGCGTCGTCCCTGTGCTGCGAGCAGATGAAGGTGCGGTCCTCGACGCGGGCGACGTCGCTCGGATCGCTGAGCGCGAGGTAGCTGTTCGGGCGCTTGGCCTCGCTGAGCTTGCGGAAGGTCCCGGCAGCGACGAGCCGGGCGCACAGCCGCTCGTACTCGGCGGACGAGCCGTCGCACCAGTGGATGTTCTCGGGTTGGGCCAGGGCCGCCATCTCGGCAACCCAGGCGATCAGGCGCGCGTTCTTGACGTAGGCCGGGGCCTCGACACGCAGGCCCTGCATCGCGGGATGGTTCATCAAAAAAACTCCGGAGATGGACGCCGGCACCGCCGGCGACCTCCATGGGCGCCCGCGGCCGCTCCTGGTCGTGTCGATACGGGACCGCGACCGCACAAAGTCTAGGTCGGTCATCCTGCTGTCACGGAGCCATGGTCATGCGTTTTATGCATGGAAGCATGCCGGCCCGCTGTCGCCGGGGCGACAGCGCCGCCCAGCGGCCCGGCGTCATTACCATCGCCGCCATGCCCGCTGCGCCCCGCGTCGATCGCCGCCACCTGCTCGCCCTGCTGGCCGCCGGGCTTGGCGGCACCGCAGGGGCGCAAGCGCCGGCCTCGAAGCGGCTGCTCGTCGGCGTCGAGGGGACGCTGCAGGCCTCGGGCCTGGCCGCGCGGCTGGCCGAGGCGATCGGGCGCGACACCGGCCTGCGGCTCGACTGGCGGGCCGGGCCGAGCGACGCGCTGCTGCCGCAGCTCGAACGCGGCGAGCTCGACGCCGCGCTGACGTGCGCGCCGGGGCTCGAGGCCGAGCTGCTGCGCCAGAACCTGATCCACGACCGCCGGCCGATCGCCACGACCGACCTGGTGCTGGTCGGCCCCGCGCTGCAGCGCGCGACGAAGCAACGGCCCGCCGCCGGCGACCCGGCCGGCCTCGCCGGCGGGCGCGATGCCGCCGAGGCGCTGCGCCGCATCGCGGCGGTCGGCGCGCGCGGGCAAGCGCTCTACATCGCCTGCGGCGAGGCCAGCGGCACCCGCCATGTCGAGCGGGCGCTGTGGCAGGCGGCGGGGCTGCTGCCGGGCGGGGCCTGGCTGCGCAGCGCCGCGGCCGGGCCGGGTGCAGCGCTGGCGCTGGCGCGCGAGCAGCGGGCCTATGCGCTGGTCGAGCGCGGCCTGTGGGCGGCGCAGGGCGCCGGTTCGGGGCTCGCGGTGCTGGTCGAGGGCGACCCGCGGCTCGCGCTGACCTACCACGTGATGCGCGCCTTCCGCGCCGAGCACCCGGCCGGCAAGCTGCTGACCGGCTGGCTCGGCGGGCCGAACGGCCGGCGCGTCGTCACCGCCTTCGGCCACGGCTACCGCGCCGCCGGCTGAACGCCGCGCCCCGGCAGACCGCGGCCTATCGACACG
>DATMJX010000280.1:0-11758 GCA_035553715.1 Methylibium sp. | reverse complement strand
GGGCTGGTCGTCACCGCGGCCTTCTCGACCGCCGCGGCGACCTCCTGCTTGCCGCCGAGCTTGATCATCAGCCGCGACAGCATCACGGCCTCGAGCTCCGGATCGGGCGCGCCTGCTCGGTGGTGCCGGCGCCGGACTGCAGGTCGACGATGGTTTCGACCGCGCCTGGCGGCGTGTCGGCCTCGCCCTGGATCGCAACGGCTTCACCGTCGAGGACCGCGACCGCAGCCAGGGCCAGTACTACGTGCGCTACGTCGACCCGACCGAGGCCGCCAAGGCCGAGCCGGGCTTCTTCGCCAAGATGTTCGGTGCCGAGAAGAACAAGACGCCCGCCGGGGGGCCGGTGCGCTACCGCATCGCGCTGCAGAGCCAGGCCGACAGCACCGTCGTCAAGGTGCTCGACAGCCAGGGCGCCCCGCAAGCCGGCGACGCCGCCCAGCGCATCCTCGAACTGCTGGTCACCGAGCTGCGCTGAACCGCGCGCGATGCGCTTCTGCAGCCTCGGCAGCGGCAGCAGCGGCAACGCGACGCTGATCGAATCCACCGTGTCGACCGGCCGGCCGACGCGGCTGCTGGTCGATTGCGGCTTCACGCAGCGCGAGCTCGAAGCGCGCCTGGCCCGGCGCGACCTGACGGTCGGCGATCTCGATGCGATCTTCATCACCCACGAGCACGGCGACCATGTCGGCTGCGCCCTGAGCCTGGCACGCCGCCACCGCCGTCCGTTGTGGATGAGTCGCGGCACTTGGCGTGCGATCGGCCAGCCGGCGCTCGACGACGGCCGGCTGCAGTTCGCGCGCGACGGCGAAGCCTTCGAGATCGGCGATCTTCGCCTGGCCCCCTACACCGTCCCACACGACGCGGCCGAGCCCCTGCAGCTGACCGTCGACGACGGCGCGTCGCGACTGGGCCTGCTCACCGATGCCGGCTCGCTCACGTCCCACCTGCGCGAGGCGCTGCAGCGCTGCGATGCGCTGCTGCTCGAGTGCAACCATGAGCCGGCGCTGCTCGCGGCATCGAACTATCCGGCCTCGTTGAAGGCCCGCGTCGCCGGCCCCCTCGGACACCTGGCCAACGCGCTCGCCGCGGAACTGCTCGCTGCCTGCCGGCATGCCGGACTGCGCCATGTGGTCGCCGCCCACCTGAGCCAGCAGAACAACCGTCCGGAACTCGCCGCGGCGGCCCTGTCCGGCGCGCTGGACACCGGCCCCGAGGACATCGTCGTCGCCGACGCTGGCCACGGCAGCCCCTGGCTGGCACTGCGCTGAAACGGCAGCCCCAAAAGCAAAGCCGCCCCGAAGGGCGGCTTTGCTGCATCGACGGCCGGACGTGCCGGCCGTTCGATCACTTGGCGGCCGAGGCGGCAGCGTCGACAACCGCCGAGGCGGCATCGGTAGCAGCCGAGGCGGCTTCGGTGACGGCCGAGGCGGCCTCGACGACGGCCGGAGCGGCGGTGGCGGCAGCCGACGCAGCGGCGTCAACGGCCGGGGCGGCCTCTTCCTTCTTGCCGCAGGCGACGAGGCCGGCGGCGGCGATCAGGGTGGCAAGCAGAAGCGACTTGGTCATGGTGGGGTTCCTAGTAAGGACAGGGTGTCGAACGAGACCGGTTGAAGCACAGAACCGTCTGCTGTGCCCGGGAGCGAGGGGCAGGCGGGGCCGCACATCGAACTGCGCGTCGCCGCATTGTTGTTTGCTGCTACGCACCAAGCCCGGGAGTATAGCGGCGAGTCGGCGCCATTTCACAGGCCCAGCGTCGTGACGGGGAAGGCTTCGTGAGACTGTTGCGTCAAGGCATCGACCAGATCGGCCAGCGGTGCGAGATCGTCGGCCTCGCGCGTGAGGCGGCCGCGCGGGTTGCCTTCCATGCGGTGCATGCGCAGCGCGACGGCCGGCGGCCCGTACAGCAGCACCGGTAGCTGCGCGGCCTGCTCCTCGCGCACCTGCAGGCAGCGCACCGCGTGCCCCCACTGGCGCCGCCATGCGACCCAGCGCGGACAGTCACGTGCGAGATGCTCGTAGCTGCCGGCCACCAGCGTGAGCCGGCGGCGCGGCGCGATCCAGCGGCCGAGGGCGCCGATGAACTCGCTCTGGCCGAGCGGCCAGGCCGAGAAGTCCGGGTCGCACAGCCAGACTTCCGGCACGGCGGCACGCGCGCAATCGTCGAGCGCCGCCAGCAGCGCCGCACGAAAGTCCGCTCGGCTGCCGATCAGCAGCGACGGGGCCGGCCCTGCGCTGGCGTCATTCATGGTCGTCTCCTGCGGCATGGAGCCAGCCGTCGGCCAGCCATTGCGTCATCAGCTCGTGCGCCGCCGGGCTGGCACGGGCCAGCGCGGCGGCATCGAGGGTGCGCTCGTCGGCCAGCCGCCGCATCAGCACCGCGTCGCGCCCGCTGGCCCGCCAGGACTCGCCATTGAGGAACACATGCTCATCGTCGTAAAGCATGCGCGAGGCGGCATCGAGTCGGACCCCGCGCCCGAGCGTCACCCCCTCGTCCGGCTCGAACCGCACGTCTGCGCCCGGTTCGCTGAGCCACTCGCCCAGCGCGGCGTGCAGCGCGCCGCGCTCGCGCAGCAGTGCCTGGGCAGCGGACTGCGCGAAGCGCTGCAGCGTCGCCGGCACGCGCCCCGGTGTCGCGGTCGCCGGCTGGGCCGCGTCACGGTACAGGCGCTCGGGGGCCGAGGCCTCGGTATCGACCAGCCGACCGACCAGCTCACGCGCCAGTGCGGAGCGCTCGGGGGCGCGAAAGCCGATGGACGCCGTCATGCACTCGCCGACCGCCACACCCTCATGCTGCCAGCCGGGCGGCAGGTAGAGCAGATCGCCAGGCTCGAGCACCCACTCCTCGCTCGGCTCGAAGCGCGCCAGGATCCGCAGCGGCAAGCCCGGACGCAGCTGCGCGTCCCCAGGGGGTGCGATGCGCCACCGACGGCGTCCCTGCACCTGCAGCAGGAACACGTCGTAGGAGTCGACATGCGGGCCGACGCCACCGCCGTCGCTGGCCCATGAGAGCATCAAGTCATCGAGCCGCGCGGCCGGCGCAAAGCGAAAGCGCGACAGCAGCGCATGCGCCGCCGGCACGTGCAGGTCCAGCCCCTGCACCAGCAGCGTCCAGCCGGCGCGCGCGACCGGTGGCAGTGCGCGCCGCGGCAAGGGCCCGTGCCGCAGCGTCCAGCGTCCACCGTCCTGCCGCACCAGACGCGACTCGACCTCGTCGCGCTGCGCCAGCGCGAACAGCTCGGCACGCGTCATCGGCGCGGCAACGCCCGGCAGCGCCTGGCGCACCAGCAGGGGCCGCTTCTGCCAGTGGCGGCGCATGAACTGGCGGGGGCTCAGGCCCCCGAGCAGCGGCGTCGCCGCGGTGATGTCGATCGGGTCGGGCATGCGCCTCATTGTGCGATCATCCTTGCATGCAGATTGCGCCTCCTTGCGTCGTCAGCCTGACGTGGCGACTCGAAGACACCCAGGGTCAGCTGATCGACGAGCTGACCGCCCCGCTCGAATTCTTTGTCGGGGGCGAGGACCTGCTCGCCAAGGTCGAGGAGGCCCTGATCGGCCAGGAGAGCGGCTACGAGGTCACGCTGCACCTCGAGCCCGAGCACGCCTTCGGCGAGTACGACGCCGCGCTGGTGTGCTACGAAGCCCGCTCGCTCTTCGACGAGGACGTCGAGGAGGGCATGCAGTTCGACGGCCTGCCCGAAGGCGCCGCGTCGCCGGACATGCCGGCCGACGCCGTCTACACCGTCACCGAGGTCTACGACCATCACGTGGTGCTCGACGGCAACCATCCGCTCGCCGGCATCGCGCTGGTGCTGGCGCTGAAGGTGCTCGACGTGCGCGCGGCGAGCGCCGACGAGGTCGAGAGCCGCACCGTCGCCCAGCAGGCCTTCACGGTGCTCAACGAGACGGCGCCTCGCCTGCTGCACTAAGGGCCAGGCGGCCCGGCGCCGGGCCGCTCAGCCCCGTCCGGTGGAGCCGAACCCGCCCTCCCCGCGCGAGGAGGCCTCGAACGCATCGACGACGCGGAAGGCCACCCGCACCACCGGCACGATCACGAGTTGCGCGAGGCGCTCGAGCGGCTGCACCGTGAAGGTGGCCGCACCACGGTTCCAGCAACTGACCATCAGCGGACCTTGGTAGTCGCTGTCGATCAGCCCGACCAGGTTGCCGAGCACGATGCCATGCTTGTGCCCCAGGCCCGAGCGCGGCAGGATCATCGCCGCAAGTCCCGGATCGCCGATGTGGATCGCGAGGCCGGTCGGGATCAGCTCGCACTGCCCCGGCTCCAGCAGCAGCGGCGCGTCGAGGCAGGCGCGCAGGTCCAGGCCGGCACTGCCGGGAGTGGCATAGGCGGGCAACTGCTCCGCCAGGCGGGCGTCGAGGACGCGGACGTCGATGGTGGTCATGGGGTGAGGCGTCGGGCGATCTCGGCGACCAGCAGCCGCGCGAGCACCAGCTTGTCGGCGCTGCCGCCGTCGGCCGGCAACGGACGCTCGCCCTGCGCGTCGACCAGCAGCAGCGCGTTGTCGTCGCGCCCGAAGGTCGCCGGGCCGAGGTTGCCGACCACCAGCGGCAGCTTCTTGCGCACCAGCTTCTCGCGCGCGTGGGCCGCCAGATGCTCGCTCTCGGCCGCGAAGCCGACGCAGAACGGCGCACCGGGCAGCGCCGCGACGGTCGCCAGGATGTCGTCGTTCTCGGTCAGCTCGAACACCGGGGGCTGCTTCTTGCCGTTCTTCTTGAGCTTGTGCTCGGCCAGGGCGGCAGGTCGCCAGTCCGCCACTGCCGCGGTCGCGACGAACACGTCGTGCGCTGCCGCTCGCGGCAGCACCGCCTCGAGCATCTGAGCGGCACTCTGCACGTCGATGCGGCCCACGCCGCGCGGCGTGGGCAGGTGCACCGGCCCGGCGACCAGCGTGACCTCGGCGCCGGCCTCGCGCGCAGCGCGCGCGAGCGCAAAGCCCATCTTGCCGCTCGAGCGGTTGGTCAGGCCGCGCACCGGATCGATCGCCTCGAAGGTCGGCCCGGCGGTGACGAGCACCCGCCGCCCGGCCAGCGGCTTGGGCGCGAGCGCGGCGACGATGTCCTCGAGCAGCGCCTCGGGCTCGAGCATGCGGCCCTCGCCGACCTCACCGCAGGCCTGCGCGCCATGGTCTGGTCCGAGCAGCTGCGCGCCGTCGGCCACGACCTGCGCCAGGTTGCGCTGCGTGGCCGGATGGCCCCACATCTCGCGGTTCATCGCCGGCGCCAGCAGCAGCGGGCAGCGCTGGATCGGCCGCGCCAGGCAGGCCAGGCTCAGCAGCTCTTCCGCGCGCCCCTGGGCCAGCTTGGCGATGAAGTCGGCGCTGGCCGGCGCGACGATCAGCGCATCGGCCTCGCGCGTGAGGTTGATGTGGGCCATCGCGTTCGGCTCGCGCGCATCCCACTGCTCGCTCAGCACCGGCTGGCCCGACAGCGCCTGCATCGTGACCGGCGTGATGAACTGGCGCGCCGCCTCGGTCATCACCACGCGCACGGTGGCACCGGCCTTGACCAGCCCTCGCAGCAGCTCGGCGGACTTGTAGCAGGCAATGCCGCCGGTCAGGCCCAGCACGAGGCGCTTGCCGGCAAGGTCGAGTCGTTCACTCATGGTTGAGCCGCGATTATGGTGGCGGCGCTAAAGTCGGCGCATGGACGCCGTTCTGCTGGCCCGCGCCCAGTTCGCGGCCAATGTGACCTTCCACATCCTGTTCCCGACGATCACGATCGCCCTGGGCTGGTTCCTGATGTTCATGCGCTGGCGCTGGCTGCGCACGCACGATGCGGCCTGGCTCGGCGCCTACCGCTTCTGGACCAAGGTGTTCGCGCTGTCCTTCGCGCTCGGCGTGGTCAGCGGCATCACGATGAGCTTCCAGTTCGGCACCAACTGGCCGGGCTTCATGGAGAGGGCCGGCAACGTGGCAGGGCCGCTGCTCGGCTACGAGGTGCTGACGGCCTTCTTCCTCGAGGCGGGCTTCCTGGGGATCATGCTGTTCGGCCACGGCCGCGTCAGCGAGCGGGTGCACATGATGGCGACCTTCTTCGTCGCCTTCGGCACCACGATGAGCGCCTTCTGGATCCTGGTGCTCAACTCGTGGATGCAGACGCCCGCCGGCCACGAGCTGGTCGACGGCGTGTTCCATGTGAAGGACTGGCTCGGGGTGCTGTTCAACCCGTCCTTCCCCTACCGCTTCGCGCACATGCTGCTGGCCTCGTCGCTGACCTGCGCCTTCCTGATGGCCGGCCTGTCGGCGTGGCAGCTGCTGCGCGGGCAGTCGGAGCGCTCGGCTCCCAAGGTGCTGCGCGTCGGCCTCACGATGGCGGCCCTGCTGATCCCGCTGCAGATCTTCGTCGGCGACCTGCACGGCCTGAACACGCTGAAGCACCAGCCGCAGAAGGTCGCCGCCATGGAAGGCGTGTGGGAGACCGAGCGCGGCGCGCCGCTGCTGCTGTTCGCCTGGCCGGACGGCGCGGCGCGCACCAACCATTTCGAGATCGCCATCCCGAAAATGGCCAGTTTCATCCTGACCCACGACTTCGACGGCGAGATCCGCGGCCTGAACGAATTCCCTGATGCCCACCCGCCGGTCGCGCCGGTGTTCTGGTCCTTCCGCGTGATGGTCGGCATGGGCGTGCTGATGCTCTTGAGCAGCTGGGCCGGCTGCTGGTACGCGCGCCGCGCCCGCTGGGCGCCCGAGCGCATCCCGCGCCCGGCGCTGTGGGTGCTGGCCGGCATGACCTTCTCCGGCTGGATCGCCACCGTCGCCGGCTGGTGGGTCACCGAGATCGGTCGCCAGCCCTATGTCGTGTACGGCCTGCTGCGCACTGCCGATGTGGCCGCGACCACCGTGCCCTCGCCGATGATCGCGCTGACCTTCACCCTCTACATGCTCGTGTACATCGCCTTGATCGTCGCCTACGTGAGCGTGCTCAAGTACATGGCCGAGAAGCCCGAGGATGTCGTGCAGCCCGATGCCGCCGAGGCAGACGGCACGCGCGCCGCCGCGGCGCTGGCGGCGGGAGGACGCTCCTGATGAGCTTCGACGAGATGCTCCCGGTGATCTTCATGGCCCTGATGGGCCTGTCGATGCTGATCTACGTCATCAGCGACGGCTATGACCTCGGCGTCGGCCTGCTGATGCAGCGCGCCACCCCCGAGGAGAAGGACGTGCTGATCGCCTCGATCGGCCCGTTCTGGGACGCCAACGAGACCTGGCTGGTGCTCGGCGTCGGCATCCTGCTGGTCGCCTTCCCGAAGGCCCACGGTCTGGTGCTCACGCAGCTCTACCTGCCGGTGGCGCTGATGCTCATCGGCCTGATCCTCAGGGGGGTGGCCTTCGACTTCCGCGTCAAGGCCAGGTCGGCGCGCAAGCCGATGTGGGACCGGCTGTTCTTCGCCGGCTCTTTGGTCGCCTCGCTGTCGCAGGGCTGGATGCTCGGGCGTTACATCAGCGGCTTCGGCAACGACGGCTGGAACTATCCCGTGTTCGCCGCCGCAATCGCGCTCGCGCTGCCGGCCGCCTATGCGCTGCTCGGCGCGTGCTGGCTGATCATGAAGACCGAAGGCGAGTTGCAGGCCAAGGCCGTGCAATGGGCCCGGCTGGCCTGGGGACCGGTGGTGGTCGGCATGCTGCTGATCTCGCTCGCCACGCCCTGGATCAGCGAGACCGTGCGCGAGCGCTGGTTCACGCTGCCCGCCTTCATCGCGTTGATGGTCATCCCGGTGATGACGGGTATCGCGCTGGTGCTCACCCGGCTGATCCTTGACCAGCCGATCGCGCGGCGCGAGCTGTGCTGGCTGCCCTTCGTGCTGCTGATCGCGGTGTTCTGTCTCGGCTTCGTCGGCCTCGCCTACAGCCTCTACCCCTACATCGTGATCGACCGGCTCACGATCTGGCAGGCCGCCAGCAGCCCCGCGGCGCTGAAGGTCATCCTGGTGGGCGTGTGCATCTCGGTGCCGGCCATCGCGGCCTACACCGCGTTCTCCTACAAGGTGTTCTGGGGCAAGGCGACCGCGCTGCGCTACGGCTGAGCGGCACGCCGAGCGCCCGGGCCCGCAGACGCGCGGCTCACCCGCCGCCGCGCTGCATGTACAGGTCGAAATGGCGCATGAAGCGCGCTCGCTCGGCCGCCCCGACCCCGCTGAAGCGGTAGCTGACCGCGAGCCGCTCCAGCACGAGCAGGGCAATGCGCCGCGGCGGTAGCAGCTGCCAGCGCAACTCGAGCCGGCCGCCGGCGTCGAGGTCGACGCGCGCACTCGCACCATCGATCACGATGCGCCCGCCGCCGCAGGCGCCGGGCAGGCGCATCAGCCACTCCGACTCGGTACCGGCGGTGTCACGGTCAAAGGACTCCGCGACGTCGGACCACATCACCCGCCCGCGATCGGCGGCCAGATCGCCAGCACATCGCCCTCGGCAAAGGTACGCGTCGCACGCTCCTCGGGCGGCACGTAGTGGCCGTTCACGAGCACCAGATGCACCAGTCGCATCGGCAGACCGTAGGGGCCGATGACGTCGGCGATGGTGGCGTCGGGTGCAACCTCGAGATCCACGCGGTTGCCCTGCCGCGCGTCGGGCGGCAGGTAGTCGGTGAGCGAGGCGTAGAGTTTGAAGCCGATTTTCACGCCACGATTGTCACCGGCCCGCCGCACCGCATCTGGCAAGGCCGCCATCACCGAGCGCGCGCCTCGGTCTGCGACCAGCGCTCCTGCGCCTGCCCCTGCGCGATGTAGGCTTCCGTCAGCAGGGTCGGATCGGCCATGAGCTTCTCGCGCCATTCGCCGAGCCGCACCCGGCCCTCGACCAGGCCGCGCATCACGCCGACATGCTCGGTCCAGCCGATGCTGTTGCAGCCGACGAGCCGCTCGTCGTCGAACTGCAGGCTCAGCAGCTTGAAGTCCTCCGGGTCGTGAAGCTCGACGCTCTTGCCGCCGGGCACGCCCTGCCAGTCGCCGAAGCTCGCCGAGATCAACCCCAGGGTATCGAGCACGTTGATCTGCGGGACGCGCTTGAGCACCGCGCCACGGCCGAGCATGTTCATCGCGGCCACATAGGCCTCGTCGGCGGCGTTGGGCTGGATCGCGCTGATCACGCGGGTCCTGGTCGCGAGGTCGAAGGCCTCGGCGCAGTCGCCGGCGGTGTAGATGCCCGGCACGTTGGTCTGCAGACGCTCGTCGGCCAGCACCCCCTGCTTGCATTCGATGCCCGAATCCTTGAGGAAGGCGACGTTGGGCTTGACGCCGGTGGCGCTGATCACCAGGTCGGCATCGAGCGTCTCGCCGTTCGACAGCCGCACGCGCATCGCATGCGCCGGTGCGGCCGCGGGCTTGCCCGCGCCGAACAGGCTCGCGATCTTGCCCAGCCACCCGTTCGAGGCCGGCGTGGCGCTGGCCGCCTCGATGGCCTCGACGCGCGTGCTGGTGAACACGCGCACGCCCTTCTTCTCGCACCACTGCTTGATCATGTTGCCGGCGGTCGGCCCCATCATCCGCGGCACCATGCGGTCGCCCATCTCCACGACGGTCAGCTCGACGCCGCGCAGCGCCAGCGCCTCCATGATGATGCAGCCGATGAAGCCGGCGCCCATCTGCAGCACCTTGGCGCCGGGCTTGGCCAGTTGCGCGATGGCGCGCGCGTTCTCGAGCGTCCAGCAGGGGTGCACACCGGGCAGGTCCATGCCGGGGATCGGCGGTCGCACCGGGTTCGATCCGGTGGCGATCAGCAGGCGTTCGAAGCCGAGGATGCTGCCGTTGTCCAGCGTGACGGTGCGAGCCTTCGCATCGACGTGCAGCGCCTTGTGGCGCAGCAACTGGATGTTGAGCTTGCGAAACTGGTCCGGGTCGCGTCGCAGATAGGTGCCGTCCTCGCCGACCTTGCCCACCAGCAGGTAGGGGATCGCCATGCGTGAATAGGGCGGCTCGGGCTCCTCGCCAACGATCGTGATGCTGTCGTAGGGCGAGTGCTTGCGGATCGTCTCCGCCGCGATGACGCCGGCCGGGCCGGCGCCGAGGATCAGGTGTCGCATCGAGAGGTCCCAGTCTTCTCAAAACACAGGGCGGACCAAGTTACCTCGGACCGCCCTGCCCCTCGCGGGAAAAGGTTCAGCTCAGAGACCCAGGCGCGAACGCGTCTCGGGCGTGAGCGTGCCGTCGGCGTTCCAGCCGCGGACCGCGTAGTACTTCGGCAGCATCTCCGGCAGCTTGCTGACCAGCCCCTTCGCCGGGCCGGTCTTGGCCGGCTCGGTGAGCAGGCGCTTGGGCAGCGTATCGTCCTTCGCCGTGAAGCCGGCGCGGTTGTTGAAGTCGCGCTCGAGGTTCCAGATGCGCTCGCCGATCTCGTTGAGCTTCTCGAGCGTGAACTCCTCGCCGCAGGCCGCCGCGATCTGCGGCTGCACGTCCGGCAGTCCCCAGGCGAAGCTGGTGAAGATGCAGATACCGGCGGCGTCGAAGGCCGCGGTCGCATCCTGGAAGGCCATCACCAGCTCGGGCTTGCCCTCGGCGGTCAGCGGGTCGGTCTTGACCGGGATGCCCAGCACCTCCGAGGCGACAGTGTAGCTGCGCAGGTGGCAGGCACCGCGGTTGCTGGTCGCGTAGGTCAGGCCCATGCCCTGGATGCCGCGCGCGTCGTAGGCCGGGAACTCGAGGCCCTTGACGCTCATGCTCAGGTCCGGGTGGCCATACTTCTCGGTCAGGCGCTTCGAGCCCAGGCCGATGTCCTTGCCGAAGCCCTCGCCGCGCGCGGTGATCTCGGCGAAATGCACGAGCGCGCGAGCCGAGCCGAACGGCGCCTCGATGCCGAGCTGCTCCTTGGTCAGCGCACCGATTTCGTAGAGCTCCATCACCGCGCCGATGGTCGCGCCGAAGGAGATCGGGTCCATGCCCTGCTCGTTGCACAGGATGTTGGCGTACTGCAGCGCGTCGAGGTCGTTGACGCCGTTGGCGTTGCCCAGCGCCCAGGCCGCCTCGTACTCGAGGCCGCCGGTGGCGTCCCAGTACTGCGGCTTGTTCTCGACCGAGAAGTGGCCCGGGTCCATCTTCTGGATGCGGCCGCAGGCGATCGTGCAGCCGAAGCAGGCCTGGTTGGTGACCAGCGGCTTCTTGCCGTCGGTCTTGCGCGGCGTGGCCATCGCCTCGGCGGAGATGTCCTTCGCGCCCTCGAACTGCACGTCGCGGTGGTTGCGCGTCGGCGAGGCACCGATCTCGTTGATCACGTTCATCAGCACCTGGGTGCCGTAGGTCGGCAACCCCTCGCCGGTGACCGCGTTCTCGGCCAGGATCTTCTTCTTCTCGAAGGTGACCTTCATGAAGGCCTTCGGGTCGCGCACATTGGACACACCCTTGGTGCCGCGGCAGGCGATCGCCTTCAGGTTCTTGCTGCCCATCACGGCGCCGACGCCCGAGCGCCCCGCCGCGCGGTGCAGGTCATTGACCACCGCCGCGTAGAGCACGCCGTTCTCGCCGGCCAGCCCGATCGACGAGATGCGCGTCAGCGGGTCCTGGTGCTGCTTCTTGATGATCTCCTCGGTCTCCCAGACCGACTTGCCCCACAGGTGCGCGGCGTCGCGCAGCTCGGCATGGTCGTCCTCGATCGAGAGGTAGACGGGCTTGGGCGAGCGGCCCTCGAAGATCACCATGTCCCAGCCGGCGAACTTCAGCTCGGCCCCCCAGTAGCCGCCGGAGTTGGAGGCGGCGATCGCACCGGTCAGCGGCCCCTTGGTGACGACCGTGTAGCGCCCCCCCGTGGAC
>DATMJX010000279.1:0-39235 GCA_035553715.1 Methylibium sp. | reverse complement strand
CCGCCGCCACCGCCGTAGCCGCCACCACCGCTGCGGCCACCGCCACCGCCGCCACCATAGGGGCCACGGAAGCCGCCAGGACGCTCTTCACGCGGACGGGCCTCGTTGACGACGACGGCGCGGCCGGACAGGGATTGCCCGTTCATGCCCTCGATCGCGGACTGGGCCTCGGCATCCGAGCCCATCTCGACGAAACCGAAGCCCTTCGAGCGACCGGTATCCCGGTCCATCATGACCTTCGCAGAATTGACGACCCCGAACTGGGAAAACGCCTGTTGAAGATCATCGTCACGCACGCTGTAGGCGAGATTGCCCACATACAACTTATTGCCCATGGAGAGCGCCTTTCTTCCCTAGAAAGCGGTACCGCGGTACCCCGAATACCATGTGGAAGCTCAACCCGCCGGAACCGATCCAGAAAAGGCGCCGCACCCAGACATAGCAAAACCATTATGTGTGAAGCGGAAAATTTGGCTAGCCAGCGCCAACCCGGTGTTGTATCGATGCCGGCGAGTGCATGAGCCTGCCGCCCGGGCCGCCGCGCATCGCCAGCCTCGTGCCCAGCCTGAGCGAGCTGGCCTGTGCCTTGGGGCTTGGCCCGTGGATGGTCGCGCGCACCGGCTATTGCATCCATCCGGCCGACGCGCTCGCGGCGGTGCCCCGGATCGGCGGCACCAAGGACGTGAATCTGGCCAAGCTGCGTCGGCTCGCGCCGACCCATGTGCTGGTCAACGTCGACGAGAACCGGCTGGATACCGTCGAAGCGCTGCGAGCCTTCGTGCCGCAGATCGTCGTCACCCACCCCTGTGCGCCGCAGGACAACCTCGCGCTGCTCGCGCAGTTCGGCGCCGTCTTCGGCGCCGTGCCTGGTGTGGCCGAGCGCGCGGCCGCGCTGGCGGACGCACTGCGCGAGGCGTTGGCCGAGACGGCGGCGCGGCGTTGGCCCGGCGAGCGGGTGCTCTACCTGATCTGGCGCGCGCCATGGATGACGGTGGCGCGTGACACCTACATCGCGCGGATGCTGGCTTGCGTGGGCTGGCAGACCCTGCCGGCGCTCGAGGGCGGCGAGCGTGGCGCAGCGCGCTACCCGCGGGTCGAGCCCGGCGCCGCCTGGCTGGCCGAGGTCGACCGGGTGCTGCTGTCGAGCGAGCCTTACCGCTTCGGCCCCGAGCATGTCGCCGAGGCCCAGGCGCTGTGCCCGCGTGCGCGGGTGCAGTGCATCGACGGCGAGTTGCTCGGCTGGTACGGACCGCGCGCCGCCGCCGGACTGCGCCACCTGCAGATGCTGGCGGCGCCACAATGAACCGATGGACCTGAAACCGCTGATCGCGCTGCTGGCGATCGTCAACCCGATCGGCGCGATCCCCTTCTTCCTCAGCTTCACCCAGGGCCTGGACGCGGCTGCGCGGCGGCGCACGATGCGCGTGAGTGCCTTCGCGGCCTTCGTCGTGATCGCGGTCAGCGCGCTGGCCGGGCTGCAGATCATCGAGTTCTTCGGCATCAGCCTCGCGTCCTTCCAGGTCGGCGGCGGGATGCTGCTGCTGATCAGCGCGATGCACATGCTCAACGCGAAACCGGCAGACAGCGGTGCTGACGACGTCGCCGAGGGCGCGAGCCGGGCCGGCGCCGGCGACAGCGTCGCGGTCGTGCCGCTGACCATCCCGCTGCTGACCGGGCCGGCGACGATCTCGACGCTGATCATCTATGCCGAGCGCAGCCGTCACTGGTGGCAGCTTGGCCAGCTGGTGGTTTACGGCGTGGTGGTCGGTGGGGCGGTGTACCTCGCGTTCGCGGCGTCCACGCGCATTGCCCGCGTGCTGGGGCGCACCGGCATCAACGTGATGACACGGCTGATGGGCCTGATCCTCGCGGCGATGGCGGTCGAGATCATGGCCGACGGGCTGCTCAAGCTGTTCCCGGTGCTGGCGGGTCCGGCGGCGCGATGACGGGGTTCGCGAGGGCATCGTCGGCGCGGGCACCGCGGGCTGCCTGCCGGCCAAGCCGCCGAGCGCTGACCACGCGGGCCGTGGGGGCTGATCGAGCCGGCGGCCCGGACGATGTCCTTGATGCACAGCCGGGTCGACCGGCGCGTCGCCAGGGTTGCGTGCAGCGGGTGTTGTATTGGCACCAAAACGCTGCGGTAAACCCCAATGCTGGGCAGAGAGGGGCGCTGACACCATTGCTTTCACTCGCGGCAGGCACTGCCTGCCCAGCGGGGGTTCGAGGAGACAAACCCAACGATGGCGTGCCTTCGATGTGCGCCGCAAGACAACCAGAGAGAAGGCGAGGCGGGCCCACCCGCTTGCTTGCGCCCCCGAGAGAGCGCCGGTAACCCCGGCGCTCTTTTGCTTTGGGGCGCTGACTCGGCGCTCTTGCTCGACTCCGCATGCTGGACCTCGCCGCCGTCACCCTCGCCTCGCTGCTGGCCGGCTTCGTCGACGCCATCGTCGGCGGGGGCGGGCTGATCCTGGTGCCGGCGCTGTTCAGCGTCTACGTCGGCGCGGCGCCGGCGACGCTGTTCGGCACCAACAAGGGCGCAGCGGTCTGGGGCACCGCCTGGGCCGGCATGCAGTACGCGCGCCGGGTCGCACTGCCTTGGTCGGCGCTGGCGCCCGCCGCGCTCGCGGCGCTCGCCGGTGCGTTCGCCGGCGCCTGGACCGTGACCCGGATCAGCGCCGATGGCCTGCGCCACGCGCTGCCCTTCGTGCTGCTGGCGGTGCTGGTCTACACGCTGGCGCGCAAGGATCTCGGGTGCGACCACGCGCCGCGCCACGCCGGGGCGGCCCAGGCCTGGCGAGCGGCGGCGATCGGGCTGACGGTCGGCTTCTACGACGGCTTCTTCGGGCCGGGGACTGGCAGCTTCTTCGTGTTCCTGCTGGTGCGCTGGCTCGGTTACGACTTCCTGCATGCGAGCGCCTGCGCCAAGTTGCTGAACACCGCGACCAATCTGTCGGCGCTCACGCTGTTCGCCTGGGTCGGGCATGTGTGGTGGCAGGTCGCGCTGGTGATGGCGCTGGCCAATGTCGCCGGAAGCCTGCTCGGCACCCGGCTCGCGCTGCGGCACGGCGCGGGCTTCGTGCGGCGCGTGTTCATCGGGGTGGTCGGTGCGCTGATCCTGAAGACCGGCTGGGATGCCTTCGTGCGTTGAGCACCGCGGCATCATCGCGTCCGTGACGACCGTACAACCCGATCTGTGCTGGCGCTGCCAGCGGCTCGACTCGCTGAGCCCGCTGGCGCTGCAGCGCATCCATGTCGCGAGGCAGCAAGTCTTCGTGGTCGAGCAGGCCTGTGCCTTCCAAGATGCCGATGCGGCCGACGAGCGAAGCTGGCACCTGACGGGCAGCGCGCCCGACGGCGCGCTGCTCGCCTATGCACGGCTGGTCGAGCCGGGCGTGAAGTACGCGGAGCCGTCGATCGGCCGCGTGCTGACGACCGCCTCGGTGCGCGGCAGCGGACTCGGACGTGTGCTGCTGGCCCGTGCGCTGGCACAGGCGCAGGCCTTGTGGCCTGGCCTGGCCATCCGCATCTCGGCCCAGCTGAGGCTCGAGCGCTTCTACGGCGAGGCGGGGTTCGAGCGCGTCGGCAGCCCTTATCTCGAGGACGATCTGCCGCACATCGAGATGCTGCGCCGCTGAGGCGGGGCGGTGGATCAGACTGCCAGCGCCGGCGCGCCGCTGCGCTGCACCGTTGTTCTGCGGGCCGGGCGAGGAGCCAGCAGCGTGGCGTCGGCCTCGATCTCGGCGATCGAGCGCAGCACCTCGGGCTGCCAGGCCAGCGCGTGCACCAGGCGGTTCAGATACGGCGCGGTCGCGTACGTGGTCAGCACCGCGCCATCGGGGCCGAGCAGGCGCAGGTTGGTCGTCATGGACATCGGGTCGGCGATCGCGACGATGCCCTCGTCGATCTCGATCCAGTCCCACGACAGACCGGCGGAGCTGTCGCCGGCGCGGCCCCCCCAGACCGTCTGCCCGGTGCGGGGCCAGTCGGGGGCGATGCGGGGTGCAATGTGCGTGGCCAGGTGCACGAAGTGGGGCCAGGGATCAAGGTCCGGTTGCCACAAAACGCCGGGCCATGTCCCAAGGGTCCATGCAGGGCTCATGATGTGCTGCGGCTCGCGCCGTGTGATGATGCTGAACTTCAGTGTGGTGGCGCGAAGGGTGCGGAGCATCTGTAAGGGCTGTCAGAGCTGTAAACGTTGTCAGGGGGCGAGCGCCTGCGATGCCGACCCCAGTTCGAGCGAGGAACGTCATGCTGCAAGGCAGCTTTCAATCGGTGCTCGAGGTACGCAACCGCGACGAGTTTCGCGGTGAGGTCATCAAGTTCACGAAGCAGCTCGGCTTCGAGACGGTGGCTGCGGTGGCCGTCATCGACCGGCCCTGTGACACCGCCGAGTTCATCGAAGTCGACAACGCGCCCGAGGCATGGCGCGAGGCGATGCAGGACCCGAGCGCCGGGCGGCTCGACCCGGTGATGCAGCATTGCAAGCGACACAACGTGCCGATCATCTGGGACCAGCAGACCTACGTGGGCGCCGGGGTCCCGGAACTCTGGGAGGCGCAGGCCCGCTACGGTTACCGGGCCGGCATCTGCCTCGCTCTGCACATGCCGGGCGGGCGGCACTTCCTGCTCGGTGTCGATCGTGATCAGCCGCTTCCGACGAACCGCGGCGAGGTGACGCGACTGGTGGCCGACCTGCAGCTGTTCGCGGTGTACGCCCAAGACACGGCGATGCGCGTGCTGGCGCCGGAGCCCCTGCGGCCGGAGGCTCCCAAGCTGACCCCGCGCGAACTCGATTCCCTGCGCTGGACGATGGAAGGAAAGACGGCCTGGGAGGTGGGCGCGATCCTCGGGATTTCCGAGCGCACCGCGGTACTGCACCTCAACAACGCGATGCACAAGCTCGATTGCTCGACCAAGCACCTGGCGGTGCTCAAGGCGTTGCGGCTCGGTCTGCTGCGCTGACACGAGCCGCCGGCGGTTGCCCTGTAAGAGTTGTCAGTACCCCTAGATCGTGGGTGCTGCTGCAATTGCTTCATGCCCGAGGACGGGCGTGAACACCCTACAGGAGCACCACCGTGTACACCCTCAGCAAGGTACTGCAGCAACTCCGTCTGGCGCGTCGTGACGAGAAGAAGACCGATGCTCATCGAACCGCTCTGCAGCCCTGCCAGCCCGTTCCGCTCGAGCCCTCTCAGCTGGATCAGGTCGGCGGTGCCGGGCCCAACGCGCCGCGCACGACCTGGTGATGCCGCGGGCGCTGCCCGCGTGTTCGTCTCCAGCCGCGAGGGCACGCCATCGTGACCTCGCTGTTCCGCCCCGAAGCCCTTGAAGCCCAGCGGAGAGCCTGGCTAGGAGGCATCCAGCTGCTGAGGCCGCTGTCGCTGTCGGTGCTGACCGGCTGTGCGGCACTGGCCGCGGCGGCGGTCGTGGCTTACCTCTGTTTCGGCGAATACACCCGCAAGGCCCGGGTTCCCGGGGTGCTCGTGCCGGACCTTGGCCTGATCCGCCTGGTCCCCAGGGAGCCCGGTACCGTCGTTGAGCGCCTGGTGCGCGAGGGGCAGGCGGTGAAGGCGGGCGAGGTGCTGTTCGTGCTGTCCGTGGACCGCGCGACCGCCGCCGGTGACACCCAGGCCGAGGTGCGCCGCAGCCTCGACGACAAGCAGCGCAGCCTCGACGAGGCCTTGCGCCGCGAGCAGGAGCTGCTGGCGACCCAGCGCGCCGCACTCGGCCGGCAGCTCGCCGACCGCCGTGGCGAGCTCGCCCAGATCGACGCCGAGCTGCGCCTGCAGCAGCAGCGCCTCGCGCTGGCGCGGGAGGCGCAGGCGCGGCTCGAGTCGCTGCGCGCCGACAACTTCATCTCTTCGGCACAGGTCCAGGCCAAGTCTGAGGAAGTGCTGGCCGTGCAGGCGCAGCTGGCCGGCTTGACGCGCCAGCGCGCCGCCCAGCAGCGCGAGATCGGTGCACTCGAGGCCGCGGAGCGCGAGCTGCCGCTGCGCGCCCAGGCCGCGGCCGGCGAGCTGCGCCGCGAACTCGCCTCGGTGGCCCAGGAGGCGGCCGAGAGCGAGGCGCGGCGGCGCAGTGTCGTGCGCGCGCCGAGCGACGGCGTGCTCGGCGCCGTGCTGGCCGAGCCGGGGCAGGCGGTGTCGCCGGCCGCGGCGCTGGCCACGCTGGTGCCGGCCGGCGCGGCGCTGCAGGCGCATCTGTACGCGCCGTCGAGCGCGCTTGGCTTCGTGCGGCCCGACCAAGCGGTGCTGCTGCGCTATGAGGCCTACCCCTATCAGAAGTTCGGCCAGCAGTCGGGCCGGGTGCTGCAGGTCTCGCGCACACCGCTGCAGGCCGCCGAGCTCGCGAACGTGCCGCTGGCCGGCGTGTCGAGCATGGCGTCGACCGTCAACGGCGAGCCGCTGTACCGCATCACGGTCGCGCTGCAGCGCCAGGACGTGCCGGCCTATGGCCGGGCGCAGGCGCTGGTGGCGGGCATGCAACTCGAGGCCGATGTCCAGCTTGATCGCCGGCGGCTGATCGAGTGGCTGTTCGAGCCGCTGCTCGGCCTGGGTGACCGCGTCGCCGGGAGTCGCACATGAGAGGCCTAGCACCAGCCCGTTTGCTGCGGGCGGCGCGCCGGGCCACTCCCGAGCCGGCCTGCATCCCGGGGGGCACGAGGGGGTCCTGCGTGGCCCATGGGGATTGGCGGACGTCCCCATCCGACGGGGAGCGCTCATGACCACGGCGCTGCACCTGGGCTTCGGCACGCGCCGGCTGCCGATGCTGCTGCAGACCGAGGCGGCCGAATGCGGGCTGGCCTGCCTGGCGATGGTCGCGGCCAATCATGGGCTGAAGACCGACCTGGCGACGCTGCGCCAGCGCTTCTCGCTTTCGCTGAAAGGCGCGACGCTCGCCGACCTGGTGCGCATGGCCGGCGCGATGGACCTGGCCGCGCGGCCGCTGCGCGCCGAGCTCGAGCATCTGGAGCAGGTGCAGACGCCCTGCATCCTGCACTGGGACCTGAACCACTTCGTCGTGCTGGCCGGCGTCAAGCGGGGCATCGCAACGATCCACGACCCGGCCCGCGGCGAGCGCCGCATGCCGCTCGCGGAACTGTCGCGCCACTTCACCGGCGTGGTGCTGGAGCTGTCGCCCGGCGCCGGCTTCCAGCCCAAGGTCGAGCGCCAGCAGGTCGGCTGGCGCCAGTTGCTCGGGCCGGTCAGCGGGCTCAAGCGCTCGCTCGCGCAGATCTTCGTGCTGGCGCTGGCGCTCGAAGTCTTCGTGCTGCTGTCGCCCTTCCTGCTGCAATGGGTGGTCGACGGCGTGCTCACCAGCAACGACCGCGACCTGCTCTTCACGCTGGCGATCGGCTTCGCGTTGCTCGTCGGACTGCAGGCGATGACCGGCGCGCTGCGCTCCTGGGCGGTGCTCTACCTGTCGAGCACGCTGAACCTGCAATGGCTCGGCAATGTGTTCGCGCACCTGATGCGGCTGCCGGTCGAGTGGTTCGAGAAGCGCCATGCTGGCGACGTGATGTCGCGCTTCGGCGCGATCCGCCAGATCCAGCAGACGCTGACCACCAGCTTCATCGAGGCGGTGCTCGACGGCCTGCTGGTCGTCGCGACGCTGGCGATGATGTTCGTCTACAGCGCGACGCTGAGCGCGATCGCACTCGCCGCTGTGGCGCTGTACGCCGGGCTCAGGTGGGCCTTCTTCCGGCCGCTGCGCGAGGCGACCGAGGAGCACATCGTCCACGACGCGAAAAGCGCGACGCATTTCCTCGAGTCGCTGCGCGGCGTTCAGGCGATCAAGCTGTTCGGCCGCCAGGACGAGCGCCGCGCGCGCTTCATGAACCTGGTGGTCGATGCGATGAACGCCGACATCGCGACGCGCAAGCTCGACCTGGTGTTCGCCAGCGCGCACAAGCTGCTGTTCGGGCTGGAGCGTGTCGCGGTGATTGGCGTCGGCGCGCTGCTGGTGATGGGCGGCGGCTTCACGGTCGGCATGCTGTTCGCGTTCCTGGCCTTCAAGGAGACCTTCGCGCAGCGCGTCGCCGGGCTGATCGACAAGGCGGTCGAGCTGAAGATGCTCAAGCTGCAGGCCGAGCGCCTGGCCGACATCGTGCTCGCCGCGCCCGAGCGCGAGACCGAGGGCAGCCTTGGCGCGCGCGCGGTCGAGCCGCGCCTGGAACTGAACGAGCTTCGTTTCCGCTACGCCGACACCGAACCCGAGGTGCTCGCCGGCTGCAGCCTGACGGTCGAGCCCGGCGAGTCGGTCGCGATCGTCGGGCCCTCGGGCTGCGGCAAGACCACGCTGCTGAAGCTGGTGCTCGGCATCCACGCGCCGCAGGGCGGCGAGATCCGCGTCGGCGGCGTGCCGCTGGCGCAGCTCGGGCTGGCGCGCTGGCGCCGCATGATCGGCACGGTGATGCAGGACGACCAGGTCTTCGCCGGCTCGATCGCCGACAACATCGCCTTCTTCGACACCCAGGCCGACGTCGCGTGGATCGAGGAATGCGCGCGCCTGGCCTGCGTGCACGACGAGATCGCCGCGATGCCGATGGGCTACCACACGCTGATTGGCGACTTGGGCGCAAGCCTGTCGGGCGGCCAGAAGCAGCGCATCCTGCTGGCGCGCGCGCTCTACAAGCGGCCGCAGATCCTGCTGCTCGACGAGGCGACGAGCGCGCTCGACGTCGACCGCGAGCGCCAGGTCAACGTCGCGATCCGCGGGCTGAACATCACCCGCGTGATCGTCGCGCACCGGCCCGAGACCATCGCCTCGGCCGGCCGCGTGGTGGTACTGCAGGGCGGGCGCGTGGCGCAGGATCTGCGCAGCGTCGGCGGGGCGGGGCAGGCGGATTCGACCTACTGAGTGCCCGGCGTCGGCTTAAGCCGGCGATCGCCGAATGCGATCGATGTTTTGATTCCGAAAGCATCAAGCTATCGGTCAATCATCGCATCCGGGAGCTCACCATGGCCAAGTCCGCCGCCTTCGGTGTCGTCCGCCTCGGCATCGCCTTCACCGTCGGCTATGTGCCGACCGGCAGCCTGGCGATCGCCGGCGCGATCACGCTCGTCGAGCCGATCGCCAACACGATCGCGCACGACTTCTTCGACAAGGGCCGGGAGGCGCCGCGCTGCCAGGCCTGGCAGCGCGCGGGGGACCTCAGAAGTGGCTCGAGTAGCCGCCGTCGACCACCAGCGTGTGGCCGCTGACGTAGCTCGCGGCGGATGAGGCCAGGAAGACCACCGCGCCGGCGATCTCCGCCGGCGCGCCGATGCGGCCCAGCGCGCTGCGGCGCTGCAGCCAGTCGGTGGTCGCCGGGTCGGCCACGAGCGCGGCGTTCGTCTCGGTCGCGAACACGCCCGGCGCGACCGCGTTGACGCGGATGCCGCGCGGGCCCAGCTCGGCGGCGAGCGCCCGGGTCAGCGCGTCCAGCCCGCCCTTGGCCATCGTGTAGACCGCGTCGCCGCGGTTGGCGATCGGCCCGGCGATCGAGGTGATGTTGACGATGCTCGCGCCGGCGCGCATGCGCGCGGCGGCCAGCCGGGCCAGCTCGAAGGGGGCCAGCAGGTCGACCTCGACGAGCTGGCGCACCTCGTCGGTGGCAAAGGCCTCGAGCGGGCGCCGGTCGCGCTGGCCGACGTTGTTGACGAGGATGTCGAGGGCCTGGACGCCAACGAAGGCCGCCTCGCGCGCGTCGGCATCGGCGATGTCGAAGGGCAGGGCCCGGGCGTCCAGGCCGTCGGCGCGTAGCGCGGCGGCGCGCAGCTCGAGCGCCACGGCATTGCGGCCGTTGAGCCAGACGCTGGCGCCGGCGGCGGCCAGCCCGCGCGCCATCTCGAAGCCAAGGCCGCGCGTCGCGCCGGTCACCAACGCCACGCGGCCGGCCAGCGCCTCGGGGTGGAAGACGGGAGTCACGCCCGCCCCTCGTCCGACGAGTACGTCGGCCGATCCCCCGAGGGGATCGCGGGCCGGCTTGGGAGCGGCCCGGCGCTCGGCCCGCGCGAGGAGGTCGGCGCAAGGTTTCTCATGGGCCGGGCGCCGTGTGGCGCTCGAGCTGGCCGAGCCAGCGCAGCGCCTGCTCGCGCGAGTCGCCGCACATCTCGGGGCTGGGCCGCAGCGAAGCGCAGACCGCTGGCCGCTCGGGTCGGCCGAACAGGCGGCAGCGCAGGTGCTTGTCGAGCTGGGCGCAGGGCACGCCGGCCGGCTTGCCCTGCGGGTGGCCGGGCAGCGGTGTCGAGATTGACGGCGCGGTGCAGCAGGCGGCGCAGGCGGGGCGGCAGTCCATGCCCCGATTGTCGCCGCCGCCGGTGCGGCTGCTTAAAATTGAGGCGATCCGCGGCCCGCCGGGCCGGTGCGTCTGCTGCTCACTTCCTCCCCATGCTTTATCCGAAGACTTTCGACGTCATCGTCGTCGGTGGCGGCCATGCCGGCACCGAGGCGGCGCTCGCCGCCGCCCGCATGGGCTGTGCGACCCTGCTGCTGACGCACAACCTCGAGACGCTGGGGCAGATGAGCTGCAACCCGTCGATCGGCGGCATCGGCAAGGGCCACCTCGTCAAGGAGGTCGATGCGCTCGGCGGCGCGATGGCGCTGGCCACCGACGAGGCCGGCATCCAGTTCCGCATCCTCAACGGCTCGAAAGGACCGGCCGTGCGCGCGACGCGGGCTCAGGCCGACCGGGTGCTCTACCGCGCGGCGATCCGTCGCCGGCTGGAGAAGCAGCCGAACCTGTGGCTGTTCCAGCAGGCCGTCGACGATCTGATCGTCGAGGGTGACCGTGTGACGGGTGCGGTCACGCAAGTGGGCATTCGCTTCTCAAGCAAGGCTGTGGTGCTGACGGCCGGCACCTTCCTCGACGGCCGCATCCATGTCGGGCTGGAGAACCACAGCGCCGGCCGGGCCGGCGATCCGCCGGCCCTGCGGCTGTCGGCGCGGCTCAAGGAGCTGAAGCTGCCGCAGGGCCGGCTGAAGACCGGCACGCCGCCGCGGCTGGACGGCCGCTCGATCGACTTCGCGAAGCTCGCCGAGCAGCCTGGTGACAGTGATCCGGTGCCGGTGTTCAGCTTTCTCGGTGATGCCGCGATGCATCCGCGCCAGCTGCCCTGCTGGATCACCCATACCAACGAGCGCACCCACGAGATCATCCGCAGCGGTTTCGACCGCAGCCCGATGTTCACTGGCGTCATCGAAGGGGTGGGGCCGCGCTACTGCCCGAGCATCGAGGACAAGGTCAACCGCTTCGCCGACAAGGGCTCGCACCAGATCTTCCTCGAGCCCGAGGGGCTGACGACCCACGAGATCTATCCGAACGGGATCTCGACTTCGTTGCCCTTCGATGTGCAGCTCGCAGCCGTGCGCTCGATGGTCGGGTTGGAAAACGCCGACATCCTGCGGCCCGGCTATGCGATCGAGTACGACTACTTTGACCCGCGCGGCCTGAAGTCGAGCTTCGAGACGCGCGCGATCGCCGGGCTGTTCTTTGCCGGTCAGATCAATGGCACGACCGGCTATGAGGAGGCGGCGGCGCAAGGCCTGCACGCGGGGCTGAATGCGGCGCTGCAGGCGCAGGGGCGCGAGGCCTGGCTGCCGCGGCGCGATGAGGCCTACCTCGGCGTGCTCGTCGATGACCTGATCACCAAGGGTGTGACCGAGCCCTACCGGATGTTCACCAGCCGGGCCGAGTACCGCTTGCAGCTGCGCGAAGACAACGCCGATCTCCGGCTGACCGAGGTAGGGCGTGGCCTGGGATTGATCGACGACGTCCGTTGGGGCGCCTTCTGCCGCAAGCGCGATGCGGTTTCACGTGAAACCGAACGCCTGCGCACGAGCTGGGTCCGGCCGGCGACGCTGCCAGCGGCCGAGGCCGAGCGCCTGGTCGGCAAGGCGCTGGAGCACGAGTACTCGCTGGCGGAGCTGCTGCGTCGGCCGGGCGTGGACTTCGACGCCGTGGCCGAGGCGGCGGCGATCGCCGGTCTCGAGGGGGCTGTTTCACGTGAAACGCTGCAGGCCGAGTTCGGCGCCGTGCTGGCCGATGCGGTGATCGAGCAGCTGGAAGTCGCGACCAAGTACGCCGGCTACATCGACAAGCAGCGCGAGGATGTCGAGCGGGCAGCACACTACGAGCTGCTGAAGCTGCCCGCCGAGCTGGACTACCGAGAGGTGAGTGCGCTGAGCCACGAGGTGCGGCAGAAGCTCCAGGCGCAGCGGCCCGAGACGCTGGGCCAGGCTTCGCGGATCTCCGGCGTGACGCCGGCGGCGATCTCGCTGCTGCTGATCCACCTGAAGAAGGGGCGCTTCAAGGGCTTCACGTCGGACGTGCCGAAAGCCGCATGACGACACCGACAAACGCCGAGGAGGTGCTGGTCGACGGCGCGACGCGCCTGGGTGTCGCACTCGACGAGCGGCAGCGCCGGCAGCTGCTCGAGCACCTGGCGTTGATCGAACGCTGGAACCGGGTCTACAACCTGACGGCGCTGCGCGATCCGGCGCAGATGCTGAGCCAGCACCTGCTCGACAGCCTGGCGCTGGTGCCGCCGTTGCGGCGGCATACCGGTGGCGCCGCGGCCGCGCTGCTCGATGTCGGCAGCGGCGCCGGGCTACCCGGCGTGGTGCTCGCGGTGGCCTGCCCGGAGCTGGCCGTGACCTGTGTCGACACGGTGGCGAAGAAGGCGGGCTTTCTCCAGCAGGTCGGGGTCGAGCTGGGGCTGAGAGGGTTCGCGGCGCTGCATGCGCGGGTCGAGACGCTACGGCCACGGCCCTGGGACCTGATCGTGTCACGCGCGTTCGCCTCGCTGCTCGACTTCGTCGAGCTGACCCGGCCGCTGCTTGCCCCGCAGGGCTGCTGGATTGCGATGAAGGGCAAACGCCCTGACGACGAGATCGCTGCGCTGCCGGCCGACATCGAGGTGTTTCACGTGGAACCGCTGACCGTGCCGAGCCTGGCGGCCGAGCGCTGTCTTGTGTGGATGCGGCCGCGATGAGGACGCTGGCCCGGGTCACCCTGCTCATCGCGGCGCTCGCGGGCGGCTTCACGCGTGCCGAGCCGCCGGCGCTGCAGGCCTTGCCCGATCTCGCGGTGTCGGCCTACATGGGACGGTGGTACCAGGTTGCCTGGTTTCCGAACCGGTTTCAGCGGCAATGCGTCAGCGACACCCGTGCCGACTACCGGCTGCGGCCCGATGGCCGCATCGAGGTGCTGAACCGTTGCACCCTGGCCGACGGACGCACCGACGAGGCCCTCGGCCTGGCCCGGCCGGTCGGCCGGCTCCAGGACGATCGCCTGCAGCCCGCGCAACTCGAGGTGAGTTTCCTGCCGGCCGCATTGCGGTGGCTGCCTTTTGGCTGGGGGCGCTACTGGGTCGTCGACCGGGCCGAAGACGGCCGCTACGCGATCGTCAGCGAGCCGACGCGCGAGTATCTTTGGGTCTTGGCGCGCACGTCGCAGCTGTCGCCGGCCGACGAGACCGCGGTGCGGGCGACGCTGCAGCGGCTGGGCTTCGATCTGTCGCGCCTCCAGGCGCATCCGCACAGCGCCCGCTGATTGACGAGAAGGGCAAACTGGTTGAAACTTCAACCAGTTGAAAATCTGGTTTGAAAGCCCCATGCCCTCCATCACTGTCGGTGCTTTCGAGGCCAAGACCCACCTGTCCGCGCTGCTCGAGCGTGTCGAGCGTGGCGAGGAGATCCTGATCACCCGCCATGGCCGGCCGGTGGCGCGCCTCGCACCGGTGGCCGCCGCCCTCGATGCCGACGTGGCGGAGGCGGTCGCGCGGCTCAAGCGGCTGGACCTGCGGCTGGGCGACATCGGCTGGCGCGCGCTGCGCGACGAAGGTCGCCAGCGGTGAGCGCGCTCGTCCTCGACGCCTCGGCGGCGCTGACCTGGTGCTTCGCCGACGAGCGCACGCCGGCCTCGCAGGCGCTGCTTGAGCGGGTCGCCGCCCACGGCGCGGTCGTGCCACCACTGTGGCATCTCGAGGTCACGGACATCCTGCTGGCCGCCGAGCGGCGCGCGCGCGCGAGCATCGCCCAGGTCAGCGATGCGATCGGCAGCCTGCTGCGTCTGCCGATCGCGACCGATCAGGCCGACCCCGCGCAGCGTTCCCGCGAGGCCGTGGCGCTGGCGCGCCAGCATGGCCTCAGCGTCTACGAGGCCTGCTACCTCGATCTGGCGTTGCGCCGCGCGCTGCCGCTGGCCACGCTCGACCCCGACCTGCAGCGTGCCGCCCGCGAGACCGGCGTCGCGCTGATCGAACTTTGAACCCTCCTGCACGCGCCATGCCCCGCATCTTCTGCATCGCCAATCAAAAAGGCGGCGTCGGCAAGACCACGACGACCGTGAACCTCGCCGCCGGGCTGGCGCAGATCGGCCAGCGCGTGCTGCTGGTCGACCTCGATCCGCAGGGCAACGCGACGATGGGCTCGGGCATTGACAAGCGCTCGCTCGAGCTCAGCGTCTACGACGTGCTGCTCGAGTCGGCCTCGGTCACCGAAGCGCGCCGGCGCAGCGAGAAGGGCGGCTACGACGTGCTCGGGGCCAACCGCGAGCTCGCCGGCGCCGAGGTCGAGCTGGTCGAGCTCGAGCGCCGCGACCAGCGCCTGCGCGCCGCGCTCGCGGCGGTCGCCGCGGACTACGACTTCGTGCTGATCGACTGCCCGCCTTCGCTGAGCCTGCTGACGCTCAACGGCCTGTGCTCGGCGCACGGCGTGATCGTGCCGATGCAGTGCGAGTACTTCGCGCTCGAGGGCCTGTCGGACCTGGTCAACACGATCAAGCAGGTGCATGCCAACCTGAACCGCGATCTGCAGATCATCGGCCTGCTGCGCGTGATGTTCGACCCGCGCATCACGCTGCAGCAGCAGGTCAGCGAGCAGCTCAAGGCGCACTTCGGCGAGAAGGTGTTCAACACCGTGATCCCGCGCAACGTGCGGCTCGCCGAGGCGCCCAGCTACGGGCTGCCCGGCGTGGTGTTCGACGCCCAGTCCAAGGGCGCGCAGGCCTTCGTGCAGTTCGCGCACGAGATGGTGGCGCGCATCGGCAGCCTGCAGTGACGGCAGCGCCCGAGGGCTTGTCCCCGGATTTCGACGCCGCGCTGCTCGCGCGCATCGAGCTGGCCGGGCTCGACGCCGCCGCGCCGCCGCAGCAGCGCACGCTCGAGGGCTGGGTGCTGAGGTTGTCGCCCGGCAAGGCCAAGCGCGCACGCTGCGTCAACGCCCTGGCTGCCGGAACGCTGCCGCTCGAGGAGATGCTCGCGCGGGCCGAGGCGGCCTACCGCGAGGCCGGGCTGCCCTTCATCGTCCGCATCACGCCCTTCACCCAGCCCCCGACGCTGGACGCGATGCTGGCCGCGCGCGGCCTGCGCCGTTTCGACGACAGCCGCGTGATGGTGCGCGCCTCGCTCGAGCACCTGCCCGCCACGCCGGCGCTGCCGCCCGGGGTGGGTTTCGATCCGGTCTGCGCCGAGGCCTTCGCCGAGGCGATCGGGCGGCTGCGCGGCTCGTCGCCCACACAAAGGCAGGCGCATGCCGAGCGCCTGCGCACCGCGCCGGTCCCCTACCGCGGCGTCCTGCTGCGTCGCGCGGGCGAGCTGCTCGCCGGCGGTCAATTCGCGCTCGCGGACGGGCTGGCCGGCCTGTACGACATCGGCACCGCGGCGCCCCACCGGGGTCAGGGACTGGGCCATGCCTTGTGCCTGCACCTGCTGCACGCGGCGCGGGCGGCCGGCGCGCGCTGTGCCTACCTGCAGGTCGACGCCGGCAATGCCGCCGCGCAGCGGCTCTACGCGCGACTCGGCTTTGCGCATGCCTACGGCTACCACTACCGCAGTGCCTCACCGGAGCTCGTTTGATGCGGAGGCGAATACTCACTTTGCCGGGGTGGAAGGGTTCCGATCCCATCCACTGGCAGTCCCGTTGGGAAGCGCTGCACGGCTTCGAGCGGGTCGAGCAGCACGACTGGCAGCAGCCGCGTCGCGGCGACTGGATGGCGCGGCTCGACGAGGTGCTGCTCGATGGTGGCGACGGGCGCCCGGTGGTGCTGGTCGCCCACAGCCTGGGCGCGCAGCTCGTCGCGGCCTGGGCGGCACACAGCCGCCACGCCGCGCGGGTGGCCGCCGCGCTGCTCGTCGCGCCGCCGGACACCGAGCGTGCCGACACGCCGCCGGCGCTGAGCCTGTGGCGGCCGATGCCCATGCAACGCCTGCCGTTTCCGGCGACGCTGGTCGCCAGCACCGACGATCCCTACTGCAGCCTCGACCGGGCCGGCGCCCTGGCCCAGGCCTGGGGCGCCGCGCTGGTCGTGGCCGGCGCGCGCGGCCATCTCAACAGCGACTCCGATCTCGGCGACTGGCCCGCGGGCCTGGCGCTGTTCCACGAACTCCTATCCGATTGACGGCGACACCATGGTGACGAAGAAACCCAAGGGCCTCGGCCTCGGCCTCGAAGCGCTGCTCGGCCCGAAGGTGAAGGACGAGGCCGCCTCGACGGCCGCGACCGGTGCGCCGAGCACCCTGCGGCTCGAGCAGCTCCAGCCCGGCAAGTACCAGCCCCGCACGCGCATGGACGAGGGCTCGCTGTACGAGCTGGCCGAGAGCATCAAGAGCCAGGGCGTGATGCAGCCGGTGCTGGTGCGGCCGGTCGACGGCGGCGCCGGGGCGCCGCGCTACGAGATCATCGCCGGCGAGCGGCGCGTGCGTGCCGCGCGGCTCGCCGGGCTGGCCGAGGTCCCGGTGCTCGTGCGCGAGGTGCCAGACGAGTCGGCCGCGGTGATGGCGCTGATCGAGAACATGCAGCGCGAGGACCTGAACCCGCTCGAGGAGGCGCAGGGCCTGAAACGGCTGATCGAGGAGTTCGGCCTGACCCACGAGGCGGCGGCGCAGGCGGTGGGCCGTTCGCGCAGTGCCGCGTCCAACCTGCTGCGGCTGCTGAATCTGGCCGAGCCGGTGCAGCAGATGCTGGTGGCCGGTGACCTCGACATGGGCCATGCCCGCGCGCTGCTGGCGCTCGAGCGCGCCCAGCAGATCACCGCGGCCACCGAGGTGGTGGCGCGCAAGCTCAGCGTGCGTGAGGCCGAGAAGCTGGTGGCCCGCCACGGCGGCCCGCAGCGGCAGTCACCACTGCTGCGCGCACCGGCGACCAAGCCGCGCGACATCGCGCGGCTGGAGGAGGAGCTGGCCGACTTGCTGACCGCGGCGGTCGAGATCCGTGTGAAGACGCGTGGCCGCAAGGGGGCGACCCAGGGCGAGGTCGCGATCGGCTTCGGGTCGCTCGACGAACTCTCGGGCCTGCTCGAGCGGCTGCGCGGGCCGGCGCGCGGCTGAGCCCGCGCTGCGGGAAGCTCCGGTGATCCGTCGCGCCGCTGGCGCGTTGAGGAGGGTGTCGGGCACGCGAAATGCTGAGGGTTGAACTCAGCCCGGTCGAGGGGGTTCGAACCGATGAGATGAGCCAGGCTTGCAACGCTGTTGCGCGCTTTGACCGGCAAAGTCTGTAGGATCGTCATGGCAAGGCAGCGCTGCACAGTGGCCCGCTCTTCGCGCCGACCCTGGGCCGCGACACCCCGCGCCTGAACTGGAGGATGCGATGGATGTGATCAGCAATTTCGCCGCGCGCTACGAGCGCAACCGCGAAGAGGAACTCACGCTGGAGGAGTACCTCCAGATCTGCAAGCGCGAGCCGATCGCCTACGCCACCGCGGCCGAGCGCATGCTCAAGGCCATCGGCGATCCGGAGCTGATCGACACGCGCAACGACCCGCGGCTGTCGCGCCTGTTCGCCAACAAGGTGATCAAGCGCTACCCGGCCTTTGCGGAGTTCTACGGCATGGAGGACGCGATCGAGCAGGTCGTCTCCTACTTCCGCCACGCGGCGCAGGGGCTGGAAGAGAAGAAGCAGATCCTCTATCTGCTGGGCCCGGTGGGCGGCGGCAAGAGCTCGATCGCCGAGCGCCTGAAGCAGCTGATGGAGCACGTGCCCTTCTACGCGCTGAAGGGCTCGCCGGTGAACGAGTCGCCGCTGGGCCTGTTCAGCGCCGACGAGGACGGCCCGATCCTCGAGAAGGAATACGGCATCCCGCGCCGCTACCTGACGCGCATCCTGTCGCCCTGGGCCGTCAAGCGGCTCGAGGAGTACGGCGGCGACATCCGCAAGTTCAAGGTCGTCAAGCGGCTGCCTTCGGTGCTCAAGCAGGTCGGCGTCGCCAAGACCGAGCCGGGCGACGAGAACAACCAGGACATCAGCTCGCTGGTCGGCAAGGTCGACATCCGCAAGCTCGAGACCTACGCCCAGGACGACCCGGATGCCTACAGCTACTCCGGCGGCCTGTGCCTCGCGAACCAGGGCCTGCTCGAGTTCGTCGAGATGTTCAAGGCGCCGATCAAGGTGCTGCACCCGCTGCTGACCGCCACGCAGGAAGGCAACTACAAGGGCACCGAGGGCTTCGGCGCCATCCCCTTCGACGGCATCGTGCTGGCGCACAGCAACGAGAGCGAGTGGAAGACCTTCCGCAACAACAAGAACAACGAGGCCTTCCTCGACCGCATCTACATCGTCAAGGTGCCCTACTGCCTGCGCATCAGCGAGGAGGTGCGCATCTACGAGAAGCTGATCCGCAGCTCCTCGCTCGCCGACGCCAAGTGCGCCCCGGGCACGCTGAAGATGATGGCGCAGTTCTCGGTGCTCACGCGGCTGAAGGAGCCGGAGAACAGCTCGCTGTTCAGCAAGGCGCTGGTCTACGACGGCGAGAGCCTGAAGGACACCGACCCCAAGGCCAAGAGCTACCAGGAGTACCGAGACTACGCGGGCGTCGACGAGGGCATGAGCGGCATCTCGACGCGCTTCGCGTTCAAGATCCTGTCCAAGGTCTTCAACTTCGACTCGAGCGAGATCGCGGCCAACCCGGTGCACCTGATGTACGTGCTCGAGCAGCAGATCGAGCGTGAGCAGTTCCCGGCCGAGACCGAGCAGAAGTACCTGGGCTTCATCAAGGAACATCTGGCGACGCGCTATGCCGAGTTCATCGGCAAGGAGATCCAGACCGCCTACCTGGAAAGCTATTCCGAATACGGCCAGAACATCTTCGACCGCTACGTCACCTACGCCGACTACTGGATCCAGGACCAGGAGTACCGCGACACGGACACCGGCGAGGTGTTCGATCGCGCCTCGCTGAACGCAGAACTGGAGAAGATCGAGAAGCCGGCGGGCATCTCGAACCCGAAGGACTTCCGCAACGAGATCGTCAACTTCGTGCTGCGCGCGCGGGCCGGCAACCAGGGCAAGAACCCGCTGTGGACCAGCTACGAGAAGCTGCGCACGGTGATCGAGAAGAAGATGTTCTCGAACACCGAGGAGTTGCTGCCGGTCATCAGCTTCAACGCCAAGGCCAGCGCCGACGAGGCCAAGAAGCACGAGGACTTCGTCAACCGCATGGTCAACAAGGGCTACACGGCCAAGCAGGTGCGGCTGCTGTGCGAGTGGTACCTGCGCGTCAGAAAGAGCTCCTGATCGAGAAAGGGCACGGGTCACTTCCATGGCGCTGCAGCAGATCATCGACCGGCGGCTGGCGGGCAAGAACAAGTCCATCGGCAACCGCGAGCGCTTCCTGCGCCGCCACAAGGAGCAGATCCGCGAGGCGGTCAAGCGCGCGGTGAGCGGTCGTGGCATCCGCGACATCGAGCGGGGCGAGGACATCACGCTGCCCAAGCGCGACGTCTCCGAGCCGGTGTTCCACCATGGCCCGGGCGGCTCGCGCGAGATGGTCCACCCGGGCAACAAGGAGTACGTGCGCGGTGACCGCATCCAGCGGCCGGAAGGCGGACAGGGCGGGCGCGGCGGCGGGCAGGCGAGCGATTCCGGCGAGGGGGAGGACGACTTCGTCTTTCACCTCACCAAGGAAGAGTTCATGGAGGTCTTCTTCGATGACCTGGCGCTGCCCAACCTGGTGAAGACCGCGCTCGCCGAGGTGCCCGAGTACAAGACCTTGCGCGCCGGCTTCACCAGCGACGGCAACCCGAGCAACCTGCATGTCGTGCGCTCGATGCGCGGCGCGATCGGCCGGCGCATCGCGATCGGCGGCGACGCGCGCCGCGAGCTGCGCCACCTGGAGGCCCACCTCGAGCACCTGCGCCACCACATGCGGCGCGACAGCGGCTGGCAGGACCTCGACCCCGGCCGCGAGCTGCGCGACCGCGAGATCAAGGAGACCGAGGAGCGCATCGAGGAGTTGCGCGCCCGCGTCGCCCGCATCCCCTACCTCGACCCGATCGATCTGCGCTACCGCAGCCGCGTCAAGGTGCCGGTGCCGACCACCAAGGCGGTGATGTTCTGCCTGATGGACGTGTCCGGCTCGATGGACGAGGGCCGCAAGGACCTGTCCAAGCGCTTCTTCATCCTGCTCTACCTGTTCCTGACGCGGCACTACGACAAGATCGACCTGGTCTTCATCCGCCACCACACGCAGGCACAGGAGGTCGACGAGGACGGCTTCTTCCACAGCACCGAGACCGGCGGCACCGTGGTCTCGTCGGCGCTGGTGCTGATGGAGGAGATCATCCGCGCGCGCTACCCGACCAGCGAGTGGAACATCTACGGCGCGCAGGCCAGCGACGGCGACAACTGGCACCACGACAGCGGCCGCTGCCGGCAGATCGTCTCCGAGCAGCTGCTGCCGCTGTGCCGCTACTTCGCCTACGTGCAGGTCGCCGAGCCCGAGCAGAACCTGTGGGAGGAGTACACGCAGATCGCCGAACAGCACCAGCACTTCGCGATGCGCAAGGTGCTGACCCCGGCCGAGATCTACCCGGTGTTCCGCGAGCTGTTCAAGAAGGAAGGGGCCTCGACATGAGCAGCCAGCCCGACCCCGTGCCCGGCCTCAACCTCGACCTGTTCGACGACGGTGCGGCGGAGCTGCCCGGGCGCGTGCGCCGCGCCAGCGACATCGTGCGGCGCGAGCGTGCCGCACAGACGCTGCCCAGCACCAGCGACTGGACCTTCGAGCTGATCGACCAGTACCACGGCGCGATCCGCGACACGGCGCGCAGCTACGGGCTCGACACCTACCCGAACCAGCTCGAAATCATCACCGCCGAGCAGATGATGGACGCCTACTCCTCGGTGGGCATGCCGGTGAACTACCGCCACTGGAGCTTCGGCAAGGAATTCATCTCGACCGAGAAGAGCTACCGGCGCGGCCAGATGGGCCTGGCCTACGAGATCGTCATCAATTCCAACCCCTGCATCAGCTACCTGATGGAGGAGAACTCGCTGGCGATGCAGGCGCTGGTGATCGCGCATGCCGCCTACGGGCACAACAGCTTCTTCAAGGGCAACTACCTGTTCCGGATGTGGACCGACGCGTCGTCGATCATCGACTACCTCGTCTACGCGAAGAACTACATCGCCGAGTGCGAGGAGCGCCACGGCCTCGACGCCGTCGAGGACACGCTCGACTCCTGCCACGCGCTGATGAACCACGGCGTCGACCGCTACCGCCGGCCGAGCAAGCTCAGCCTCGCGAAGGAGCGCGCGCTGCGCGAGGAGCGCGAGGCCTACGCGCAGCGCCAGATCAACGACATCTGGCGCACCCTGCCGCTGCGCGCCGACAAGGCGCAGGAGGAGGCCGTCGAGCGCCGCTTCCCGAGCGAGCCGCAGGAGAACCTGCTGTACTTCATCGAGAAGAACGCGCCGCTGCTCGAGCCCTGGCAGCGCGAGATCGTGCGCATCGTGCGCAAGGTGGCGCAGTACTTCTACCCGCAGCGCCAGACCCAGGTCATGAACGAGGGCTGGGCCACCTTCTGGCACCACAAGCTGCTCAACACCATGTACGACGACGGCCTGCTCAGCGACGGCATGATGCTCGAGTGGCTGAAGTCGCACACCAACGTGGTGTTCCAGCCGCCGGTCGGCCACCCGGCCTACAGCGGCCTGAACCCCTATGCGCTCGGCTTCGCGATGTACACCGACCTCAAGCGCATCTGCGAGCAGCCCGACGACGAGGACCGGCTGTGGTTCCCCGGCATCGCCGGCAGCGACTGGCTCGAGACGCTCGACCATGCGATGCGCAACTTCAAGGACGAGAGCTTCGTCGGCCAGTACCTGTCGCCACGGCTGATGCGCGAGTTCCGCTTCTTCGCGATCCGCGACGACGAGGACGAGGACGAGCTCGAGGTCAGCGCGATCCACGACGAGGCCGGCTACCGCAAGCTGCGCGAGGCGCTGAGCCGCCAGTACGACCTCGGGTCGCGCGAGCCCAACATCCAGGTCTGGAGCGTCAACCTGCGCGGTGACCGTGCGCTGACGCTGCGCCACACCCAGCACAACGACCGGCCGCTGGCCGACAGCGCGCAGGAGGTGCTCAAGCACGTCGCGCGGCTGTGGGGCTTCGACGCCCATCTCGAGAGCGTCAACGGGCGAGGAGAGGTCGTCCGGCGCTGGACCGTGTCGGCCTTGCGCCATCCTTGAGCCCGCAGCGGCCGCTGTACAGTCCGCCCCGCTTTGACCACCCCGAGGCGCCGGGCGCCTGAACTCGCATGCTGCAATCACCCTCCCGATTCCGCCGCCAGACCCTGGCGGCCGTGGCGGCCGGCCTGAGCCTCGGCCCGCTCGCGCACGCCCAGACCGCCGAGGCGCCGGCCGCCGCGCCGATCGAGCTGAACGTGCCCGCCGACGTCAAGCCGGTCGCGCTGGGCGATGACGCCCTGGACCTGGAGAACGCCGACAAGCTCAAGGGCGTGAAGAAGGCGGTGCTGGCCAGTGTCGCGGTGTACGTCATCACCGAAGCCTCCGGCGCGGCAACGGCGGGCGCCGCCTTTCGCGACCGCAACATGGCGTCCGCGAGCACCTCGCTGAAGGTCACGGGCCTCGACCCGGCGCGCCTGCAGGCACTGGCCGACGACGCGCACGACCAGGCGCTGGCCGCGTTCCGGGCGCGCGGGATCGAGGTCATGTCGCCGGAAGCCCTCAAGGCCTTGCCTGAATTTGCCGCGCTGGCCGCGTTGGGCGACAAGAATCCGCTGGCGGTGGATGCCCAGGCAGGCAAGGGCACGGTATTCAGCGCCCGCGGGCTGCCCTTGTTCCACCTGGACGAGCAGGTGTTGCTGAACCGCATGGTCGGAGGCCTGTTTGGCGCCAAGGTCGAGGACCCCTACGTCTCGCTGGGCGACAAGATGGCGGGGGGCTTTCGCAAGGCCAACCTCGACACCGCGCTGGACAAGCTGGCGAAGGCCAGCGATTCGACCGTGCTGATGGTGCGTCTTGTGCTGACGGCGGCACAGGTCAAGGCCGCGGGGGGCGCCTTCTCGCTGTCGGCATCGACCGCGGCGCGCGACACCCTCTTCATGCCGGCCTGGACCAACCGGGTTCTCGCGCACACGCCCGCGGGCGCGCGCGGACGTGCCTCGCTGAAGTACGCGCTGGTCTCGGAGACGCCGCCGGGGCAGATCGTGGACGTCACGTCCACCGGGACCAAGGTGGCCAATGTCGCGACCACGGTGGTGACCTTCGCGGCCGCCCTGTCGGGCGTGGGGCGCGGTGTGGCCGTCAGCACCCAGGATCTCGAGATGCGCACGACGCCGCAGTGGTTCGATGCCGTGGCGCGTCCGCAGGTCCAGGCGACCCTGGAAGGGCTGGCCAAGGGCCTGGCCCCCTGACGGTCGGGGCGGCCCGGGACGACACCCGGCGCGAGGACCGCCCGCGGCACGGCGGGGCGAGGAGGTGGTCATGCCGCGCCGCGCAGCGATCCGACGCGGCCCGCGGTCCGGGCCGCGGCATCGGGCGCCGCCGCGCGGGGTCTCAGGCCGGGTGTGCCGCCGCCAGCACCCACACGCCGGCCGGCGGCAGGTTGCGCCACACCACCTCGCGCAGGCGCCAGCGCAGCGCGCTGTCCTGCGGCAACTCGAAGGGCGCGCGCGGCTGGTAGGTGTACTGCACGAGCCGGCGCGCCGGATGCTCGGCCAGGAAGCCCAGCAGCGCGTCGACGGTTTCGCGGCGCAGCGGCTGCGGCAGGCTGCGGAAGGGCAGCGAGGACACGACCACCGTGGCCGCCGGCGCGAGCGCTCGCCGCGCCGCCAGCACCTCGTGAGCCGGTGCGCAGGCCATCTCGATCGTCGGCAGGCGCCGTTGCAGGCCGGCGGCGAGGTCGGGCTGCAGTTCGACCGCGAGCAGCGGTCGCGCCGGTGCCGCACGGTGCAGCGCCTCGGTCACGGCCCCGGTGCCGGCGCCCAGCTCGATCAAGGCGTCGGCCGTGCCGACCTGCGCGTTCATCGCGCGGGCCAGGTGACGCGATGAAGGGGCGACCGCGCCGACCAGGCTCGGACGCGTCAGGGCCAGGGCCATGAAAGCGGCTGTGCTCATCGCGTCGGTATACCCCAGCTGCGCGCGCCAGGCACGCCGGCCTGGAAAGCGGGTGTTGCCGGGCGGCACGCTGGCGCGGGAAGGGGGGTCAGAGCGCAAAGATCTTCCCCGGGTTGAGGATGTTGTGCGGATCGAGCGCGCGCTTGATGTCGCGCATCAGCGCCACGCCGCCGGGGCCGGCCTCGGCGAGCAGGAAATCCATCTTGTGCAGTCCGATGCCGTGCTCGCCGGTGCAGGTGCCTTCCAGACGCAAGGCGCGCGCCACCAGGCGGGCGTTGAGCCGCTCGGCGTCCTCGCGCTCGGAGGGTGAGGTCGGGTCGATCAGGTAGCCGACGTGGAAGTTGCCGTCGCCGACATGGCCGACGATGAAATAGGGCAGGCCGCTGGCCTCGGCCTCGGCCACGGTCTCCTCGATGCACTCGGCCAGCCGCGAGATCGGCACGCAGGTGTCGGTGGTCACGCAGCGGCAGCCGGGGCGGGTCTGCAGCGCCGAGAGATAGGCGTGGTGGCGTGCCGCCCACAGCCGCGAACGCGCCTCGGGCGTGCTGGCCCAGTCGAAGCCTTCGCCGCCGTGTTCGGCGGCGATCTGCTGCACCGCCTCGGCCTGCTCGCGCACGCCCGCCGGGCTGCCGTGGAACTCCATCAGCAGCAGCGGCTGCTCGCGCAGGCCGAGCGAGTCGTGGGCATTGAGAGCGCGGATCGCGTGCACGTCGAGCAGCTCGCAGCGCGCGATCGGCACGCCGAGCTGGATCGTCGCGATCGTCGTGCGCACCGCTGCGTCGACGCTGGGGAAATGGCAGACCGCGGCACTGATCGCCTCCGGCAGCGGGTAGAGCTTGAGCGTGAGCTCGGTCATCACGCCCAGCGTGCCCTCGCTGCCGACGAACAGGCGCGTCAGGTCGTAGCCGGCGCTGCTCTTGCGGGCGCGGCTGCCGGTGCGCAGCACCGCGCCAGAGGCGGTGACGACCTCGAGGCCGAGCACGTTCTCCTTCATCGTGCCGTAGCGCACCGCGTTCGTGCCGCTGGCGCGCGTCGCGGCCATGCCGCCGAGCGTGGCGTCGGCGCCCGGGTCGATCGGGAAGAACAGGCCCTCGTGGCGCAGCGCCTCGTTGAGCTGCTTGCGGGTCACGCCGGGCTGTACCGTGACCGTCAGGTCCTCGGGCGCGATGCGCAGGATCGCGTTCAGGCGGCTGAGGTCCAGGCTCAGGCCGCCGTGCACGGCCAGCAGCGCGCCCTCGACCGAGGAGCCGGCGCCGAAGGGGATCACCGGCACGCCGTGGGCCTGCGCCTGCGCGACCGCGAACGCGACGTCCGCGGTGCTCTCGCAGAACAGCACCGCGTCGGGCGGTGGCGCATCGAAGGGCGACTCGTCGCGCCCATGCAGCTCGCGCACCGCACGGGCGGTCGAGCAGCGCTCGCCGAAGCGCGTGCGCAGCGCGTCGAGCAACACCGGCGGCAGGGGGCTGGGCGAGAGGGGCGGGTCGGCGGTCGCGGTCATCGCGGCGAATCCTCGCGGGAGCGCCGATGATGCCGTGCCGCGGCCGCGCCCGATAGAGGGGCGGGCGTGGGGCGCTGCTAGCATGCCGCGATGGCAAACCGACTGACGCAGATCGCGACGCGCACCGGCGACGATGGCACGACCGGCCTCGGCGACGGCCAGCGCGTGCCCAAGGACCACCGCCGCATCCAGGCGATGGGCGATGTCGACGAGTTGAACTCGACGCTCGGCCTCTTGCTGTGCGAGCCGCTGCCCGAGCGCGTGCGCGCGCTGCTGGGGGGGATCCAGCACGAGCTGTTCAACCTCGGCGGCGAGCTCTCGATCCCCGGCTACACGCTGCTGAAGGACGAGGCGGTCGCGGTGCTCGATGCCGCGCTGGCCGAGCACAACGCGGCGCTGCCGCGGCTGCAGGAATTCATCCTGCCCGGGGGCACGCGCAGCGCGGCGATCGCGCATGTCGGCCGCACCATCGCGCGGCGCGCCGAGCGCGCCGTCGTGGCGCTCGGCCTGGCCGAGCCGGGGGCGGTGCGCGACGCCCCGCGCCAGTACCTGAACCGCCTGAGCGACCTGCTGTTCGTGCTGGCACGGGTGCTCAACCGCGCCAACCTCGACGGCCTGGGCGGCGACGACGTCTACTGGAAGAGCGAGCGGCTCGCCCGCGAGGGCGGCTGAGACCGTCGAGCGACTCCGTTGTCCCTGCGCTGAGCCTTTTCGGCGCACTTTCCTGCGCACCCCTTCGAGCCCGGCCGCGAGCGCGGCGGGCGTTGCGGGCGCCGCCTGGCGTGCGGCCACGAAGGTCCTCCAGGAAAAGGGAAGTTCATGAAGCGAGCGATGTGGGGCAGGCTGCCGAGAGGGCTGACGGCGCGGTCTTGGCCGCGCTGCGGCCGCGGTGATTCGGACCCGGCACCGGCGTGCTCCGCGGCCGCCCACGCGCTCGTCATCGGGGACGGACTCGGCCCCGGAGGTGCGTCCGCCGCTGCGCCTGGCGGGCCCAGGCGCAGCGGCTGAGCGGGGCCTGAGCGCGGCTCAGCCGCGCTGGCGCCGCGCGCGGATCGCCTCGTCGAGGAGCCCCAGCATCGCGGCCGAATCGTCCCAGCCGATGCAGGCGTCGGTGATGCTCTGGCCGTAGCACAGCTGGCCCGGGTCGTCCTTGCCGGCGGTGAACTTCTGCGCGCCGGCGACGAGGTGGCTTTCGACCATCACGCCGAACACCTTGTGGCTGCCGCCGGCGATCTGCTCGGCGATGCTGCGCGCGACCTCGAGCTGCTTCTGGTGCTGCTTGCTGCTGTTGGCGTGCGAGCAGTCGACCATCAGCGAGGCCGGCAGGCCGGCCTTGACCAGTTCCTCGCAGGCCGCGGCGACGCTGGCGGCGTCGTAGTTCGGCGCCTTGCCGCCGCGCAGGATCACGTGGCAATCCTTGTTGCCCTTGGTCTTGACGATCGCGACTTGGCCGTTCTTGTGCACCGACAGGAAGTGGTGCGGCCGGCCGGCCGACTGGATCGCATCGACGGCGATCTTCAGGTTGCCGTCGGTGCCGTTCTTGAAGCCGATCGGTGCGCTGATGCCGCTGGCGAGCTCGCGGTGGACCTGGCTCTCGGTGGTGCGCGCGCCGATCGCGCCCCAGGAGATCAGGTCGCCGATGTACTGCGGCGAGATCACGTCGAGGAATTCGCTGCCGGCCGGCAGGCCGAGGCGGCCGATCTCCAGCAGCAGCTGGCGCGCGATGCGCAGGCCCTCGTCGATGCGGAAGCTCTCGTCGAGGTAGGGGTCGTTGATCAGGCCCTTCCAGCCGACGGTGGTGCGCGGCTTCTCGAAGTACACGCGCATCACGATTTCCAGCGTGCCGGCGTACTTCTCGCGCTGCTCCTTGAGCTTGCGCGCGTAGTCCATCGCCGCGGCCGGATCGTGGATCGAGCAGGGCCCCATGATGACCAGCAGCCGGTCGTCCTTGCCGGTCATGATGTCGCGGATGCGACGCCGCGTGCCGGCCACCAGCGCCTCGACGGCGCTGCCGCGCACCGGGAAGAAGCGGATCAGGTGCTCCGGCGGCGGCAGCGGCATCACGTCCTCGATGCGCTCGTCGTCGGTCTGGCTGGTCTTGTCAGCGGGCGGCGCCCAGCCCTCGGGGGCGGTGGCATGCAGGGCGGTCATCGGGGCTTCTCCAGAAGGGTCGAAAAAAAACCGCCGGGTCTTGGAGGACCCGGCGGTTTGGGGATTCGGCTGCGCGGCTCTTATGCGCTGGCCTCTCCTCCGCCGGGGCGGTGCGAGAACCAAAAGTACGCAAAAAAGAATTGCGCTTGCATGCGGCCGAATGTAGCACGGCTTCAGTAGCGCGCGGCCGCGAAGCCCTGGGCGCGCAGGCGGCCGATCACGGCGTCGACATGCGCCTGGTTGCGCGTCTGCAGCACCAGCTCCACCTCGACGTTCTGGGCCGCGAGGGCGGTGAAGGCGCGCTGGTGGTGCACTTCCTCGATATTGGCGCCGGCCTCGGCGACCAACGCGGTGATGTGCGCCAGCGCCCCGGGAACGTCGCGCGCGCCGACCTTGATGCGCGCCAGCCGGCCGGCGCGCACCATGCCGCGCTCGATGATCGCGGCCAGCAGCAGCGGGTCGATGTTGCCGCCGCACAGCACCAGGCCGACCGCGCGGCCGGCATAGCGCCGCGGCTCCTTGAGCAGCGCGGCCAGGCCGGCGGCACCGGCGCCCTCGACCAGGGTCTTCTCGATCTCGAGCAGCATCACCAGGGCCTGCTCGATGTCGCCCTCGTCGACCAGCACCAGGTCGTCGACGCGGGCGCGGATCAGCGCGCGCGTGAGCCGGCCCGGCTCGCCGACGGCGATGCCCTCGGCCATGGTGCTGCCGCCCTGCGGATGGTCCGTGCCCTTGATCGCGTTGACCATCGCCGGGAAGCAGGCGGTCTGCACGCCGATGATCTGCACGTCCGGCCGCAGCGCCCGCACGACGGTGGCGATGCCGGCGAGCAGTCCGCCGCCGCCGACCGCGACGACCAGCGTATCGAGCGTCGGCTGCTGGCGCAGCATCTCGAGCGCGATCGTGCCCTGGCCTGCGATCACCAGCGGGTCGTCGAAGGGGTGGATGAATTCGAGCCCCCCGGCCGCGGCGAGGCGCAGCGCCTCGTCGCGGGCGGCGTCGAAGCTGTCGCCGTGCAGCACGACCTCGGCGCCGAAGCCGCGCGTGCGCTCGACCTTGACGGTCGGCGTGTGCGTCGGCATCACGATCACCGCGCGCAGCCCGAGTCGCTGCGCGTGGTGCGCGACGCCCTGGGCGTGGTTGCCGGCCGACGCGGCGATCACGCCCCGCAGCGGCACGCCGCCGCCGGTCAGGGCCAGCAGCTTGTTCAGCGCACCGCGCTCCTTGAAGGAGGCGGTGAACTGCAGGTTCTCGAACTTCAGGAAGACCTGCGCGCCGGTGAGCTGCGACAGCGTCTTTGATTCGAGGCAGGGCGTCTCGAGCACCTGCCCGGCGAGCCGCGAGGCGGCGGCTTCGACATCGGCCAGTTCGACCGATGCCGCTTCGCTCAAGCGGTGCCCCCCACCGTCAGCCCGTCGATGCGCAGCGTCGGCTGACCGACGCCGACCGGCACGCTCTGGCCCTCCTTGCCGCAGGTGCCGATGCCGGTGTCCAGCGTCATGTCGTTGCCGATCATCTTCACGCGCGTCAGCGCGTCCGGGCCGTTGCCGATGATGGTCGCGCCCTTGACCGGGTACTGCACCTTGCCGTTCTCGACCCAGTAGGCCTCGCTGGCCGAGAACACGAACTTGCCGCTGGTGATGTCGACCTGACCGCCGCCGAAGTTGGTCGCGTACAGGCCCTTCTTGATGCTCGCGACGATCTCGTCCCGGCCCTTGTCGCCGCCGAGCATGTAGGTGTTGGTCATGCGCGGCATCGGCACATGGGCGTAGCTTTCGCGGCGGCCGTTGCCGGTGGGCTTGACCTTCATCAGCCGCGCGTTCTGCGCGTCCTGGATGTAGCCCTTCAGGATGCCGTCCTCGATCAGCACGTTGCGCTGCGAGACATTGCCCTCGTCGTCGACGTTGAGCGAGCCGCGCCGGTCGGGGATCGTGCCGTCGTCGAGCACCGTCACGCCCTTGGCGGCGACGCGCTGGCCGACCTTGCCGCTGAAGGCCGACGAGCCCTTGCGGTTGAAGTCGCCCTCGAGGCCGTGGCCGATCGCCTCGTGCAGCAGGATGCCGGGCCAGCCGGGGCCGAGCACCACGGTCATCTCGCCGGCCGGGGCGGGCCGGCTCTCGAGGTTGATCAGCGCCGCGTTGACGGCCTGGTCGACGTAGCCGGCCAGGATGCCGTCGTGGAAGTAGCCCAGGCCGAAGCGCCCGCCGCCGCCGCCCGAGCCCATCTCGCGGCGCCCGCCCTGCTCGGCGATCACGGTCACCGACAAGCGCACCAGCGGGCGCACGTCGGCGGCGAGCGTGCCATCGGCGCGCGCGACCAGCACCACGTCGTACTCGCCGGCCAGCCCGGCCATCACCTGCACGATGCGCGGATCCCTGGCGCGGGCAAGCTGCTCGACCTTCTCGAGCAGCGCGACCTTCTGGGTGCTGTCGAGCGTCGCGATCGGGTCCATCGGCGCGTACAGCACGCGGCTGGCGGCCGGCTTCGCGGCGCCGACCTTGACGCGCCGGGAGGCACCGGCTGCGGCGATGCTGCGCACCGTGCGCGCGGCGTCGAGCAGCGCGGCCTCGGAGATGTCGTCGCTGTAGGCGAAGGCGGTCTTCTCGCCGGCCACCGCCCGCACGCCGACGCCCTGGTCGATGCCGAAGCTGCCGCTCTTGACGATGCCCTCCTCCAGGCTCCAGCCCTCGCTGCGGGTGTACTGGAAATAGAGGTCGGCGTCGTCGATGCGGTGCTCGCCGATCGTGCGCAGCGCCGTGGCGAGCTTGGCTTCGTCGAGGCCGAAGGGGTCGAGCAGGAGGGCGCGGGCGATCGCCAGGCGCTCCAGGGTGGGTTCGCGGCTGATCATGGATCGATTCTAGGCAGTGCTTTGCTCCGGCCGGCTTGAAGTTTCTTTACCTCGCCGATACGCGGCGCGGTGCGAGGCGGCCGCGGCGCGCGCGTTGTGAGAGGCGTGGGCGTCCCGCCCACGCCACCGCCCGAAAGGCACGCCATGCACACCGTCCGTTTCCTGATCGGCAGCACCCTTCTCGCCTGGGCCGGCGCGAGCTTCGCGCACGGCACGCCGGCGAGCCGCTATGACCCCTTCGAGTGGCGCCAGGAGCAGCGCATCCGCCAGGGCCTCGCGGACGGTTCGCTGACGCGCGAGGAAGCGCGTCGCCTGCAGGTCCGGCAGGCGCAGATCGACGAGCTCGAGCGTGTGTTCCGCGCCGACGGGCGCCTCAGCGCGATCGAGCGCGACTACCTGGTGCGCCTGCAGCGCCAGGCCGGCTGGCAGATCCGCGCGGAGCGCCACGACCACCAGGTGGCCTGGATGGGCGGCCGCTGAGCGCGCGGCTCAGCCGCGCGCGGCCTTCAGCGCCAGCGCGCGCTCGTAGAGGGCGTTGCGTGGCGCGCCGGTGGCGTCGGCCACCAGCGCGACGGCCTGTTTCAGCGGCCGGCCGTCGAGCAGCGCGTCGAGCAGGCGCTCGGCCGCGGCCGGCAGCGCGGTGTCGGCCGCGTCGGCGGCCTGCGCATGCAGCACCAGCACGAATTCGCCGCGCCGGCGGTGCTCGTCGGTGGCCAGCCAGGCCGGCAGCGCCGCGGCGGGCAGCGTGACGATGGTCTCGAACTGCTTGGTCAGCTCGCGGCACAGCGTCACCGGCCGCGCCGGCATCGCCTGCGCGAGCGCCTCGGCCAGCGCCTCGATGCGGTGCGGCGCCTCGAACAGCACCGTGCATTCGGGCTGCGCCGCCAGCTCGGCGAGGCGCGCGCTGCGCTCGCCGCCGCGCGGCGGCAGGAAGCCGGCAAAACGGTGGCCCGCGGCCTGCACGTCGCCGGCGGCGCTGAGCGCGGTGATCACGCTGCTGGCCCCCGGCAGCGGCAGCACCCGCAGGCCGGCCGTCTGCGTGGCGGCGACCAGCCGCGCGCCCGGGTCGCTGATCGCCGGTGTGCCGGCGTCGCTGACGTAGGCGATGCGCTCGCCGCGCGCCATGCGCTCGATCAGGGCGCCGGCCGCCTCGGCCTCGTTGTGCTCGTGCAGCGCGACCAGCGGCCGCTCCAGGCCGAGGTGGCGCAGCAGCCCGGCGGTGACGCGCTTGTCCTCGCAGGCGACGGCGTCGACCAGGCCGAGCACCTGCACCGCGCGCAGCGTCAGGTCGGCGAGGTTGCCGATCGGCGTCGCGACGACGTAGAGGGCCCCTTTGGGATACTGCTGTGCGCCGGCGGCCGCCTCGGCGGCCCGGCGGATCAGCTCAGCGTTCGACGACGAGGTGTCCGTGCTCACGACCAAGGCCTGCGGCGAGGAGGGGGAGGACCGTGCGCTCGCGCACCTGCAACGCGCCGGCCTGAAACTAGTGGAGCGCAATTATCGAGTCGCCGCCGGCCCCCATGCCCGAGGCGGCGAGATCGACCTGATCCTGCGCGAGCGCGACGGCACGCTGGTCTTCGTCGAGGTGCGACGGCGGGGCGGCGGCGGCCAGGGGGGCGCAGCCGCCTCGGTGGGCGCGGCCAAGCGCCGCCGGCTGCTGTTTGCGGCGCAGCATTACTTGTGCGGCCTGCCGGTGCCCCCGCCGTGCCGCTTCGATGTGGTGGCGATCGACGGCGAGCGCCTCGAGTGGCTGCGCGCGGCCTTCGACGCATCGTAGCGAGTGGTCACTGTCATGTGACGATAGGGAACCTGACCGCCAGAGGTCGTGTCCTATAGTGATGTCCATGCTCGAACCCCGCATCCAGCGTCACTTCTTCGACAGCGCGGACCTCCAGAACCAGGCCGCCGAGCTGCTGGCCAAGCCGATCGCCGATGCCGCCCAGGCGGTGCTGGGTTGCCTGACCGCAGGCGGCAAGCTGCTGGCCTGCGGCAATGGCAGCGCCGCCTGCGCCGCCCAGCATGTCGTCACGCAGTTCGTCGGCCGCTACGAGCGTGAGCGACCCGGGCTGGCGGCTATCGGCCTGGCCGGCGACAGCGCGGTGCTCACGGCGCTCGGGCACGAGCATGGCTACACGGCCGTGTTCGCCAAGCAGGTGCAGGCGATCGGCAACCCCGGCGACGTGCTGATGGTCTTCAGCAGCCAGGGTCAGGCGGCCAATGTGTTGGCCGCGGTCGATGCCGCCCACGACAAGGACATGACCGTCGTCGCCTTCACCGGCCACGGCGGCGGCGCGCTCGCGCCTCGACTCACCGAGACCGACGTGCTGCTGTGCGTGCCGCACGAGCGCGACGCCCGCATCCATGAAGTGCATCTGCTCGCGATCCACGCGCTGTGCGACGCGGTCGATGCCCAACTGCTCGGAGAACAGGATCCCGCATGACGAAGCTCACCTTCCGCCCCGCTCCCCTTCTGTCGGTCCTGCTGGCGAGCGCCGTGCTGGGCGGCACGCTGGCCGGCTGTGCGCCGCTCGTCGTCGGCAGCGCGGTCGGCGGGGCGCTGGTCGCCACCGACCGGCGCAGCTCCGGCACCGTGGTCGACGACCAGGGGCTCGAGATCAAGGCCCTGCCGCGCATCCGCGAGGTCCTCGGCGAGCGCGGCCATGTCAATGTCACCAGCTACAACCGCGTGCTGCTCGTGACCGGTGAGGTGCCCACCGAGCCCGACAAGGCCGCCGTGGAGGCGCGTCTGGCGGCGCTGGAGAACGTCAAGAGTGTGCTCAACGAACTGGTTGTGGCGCCGAACAGCTCGCTGGGCGACCGCTCGAGCGACACACTGATCACCAGCAAGGTCAAGGCCAGTTATGTCGACGCGCGTGACATCTTCGCCAACGCCTACAAGGTCGTCACGGAGCGCGGAGTGGTCTATCTGATGGGCCGCGTGACCGAGCGCGAGGCGGCCCGCGCGGTCGAGATCGCGCGCGGCATCGGCGGCGTGCGCAAGGTCGTGCGCGCCTTCGAGATCATCACCGAGGAAGAGCTGGCGCAGACCGCTGCGCGCAAGTGAGCGCAGCGGTCGTCGCCGGCGCGCCTCAGCGCTGACTCTCTGCGGGGTCTGCCGGCGCGGCGGCCGAGGTCGGGGGGGCGCAGCGCGCTAAGCGCAGCGTGAAGCGCGCGCCGGGCGCCGTGCCCTCGGGCAGCGGCGCCTCGCCGGTGTCGGCCAGCGTCACGGTCGCGCCATGCTGCCGCGCGATCTCGGCGACGATCGCGAGGCCCAGCCCGGAGCCGTCGACCTGGGTGCCGAGCGCGCGATAGAAGGGCTGGAACACCAGCTCGCGTTCGGACGCCGGGATGCCGGGCCCCGAATCCTCGACCTGCAGCAGCACGGCCTGGTCCGTGGGGGCATCGAGCAGCCGCACCGTGACCGTGCCGCCGGGGGGTGTGTAGTGGATCGCGTTGTCGACCAGGTTGGCGAGCAGCTCGTGCAGCAGCACGCGGTGGCCGCGCACGCAGGGGCGCGGCGCCGGCGGTGCGGCGCGGCCGTCATCGCCGGGGCCCTCGTAGCCGAGGTCGATGCGCTTGTCGAGTGCGCGGGGAACAAACTCGCGCACCGTCTCCGTGGCGAGCTGCGCGAGGTCGACCGGCTCGGTGCGCATCGCGTGGCCACGGTTCTCGGCGCGTGCCATCGCGAGCAGCTGGTTGACCATGTGCGCGGCGCGCTGGCTGGCCAGCGCCATCTGCTGTAGCGAGCGCTTCAGCGCCTCGGGCTCGCGCTCGCCGAGGTCGATCTCGCGCTGCGCGACCTCGGCCTGGGTGCGCAGCCCGGCCAGCGGGGTCTTGAGCTGGTGGGCCGCGTCGGCGAGGAAGCGCCGCTGGGTCGCGAAGGAGCGGTCCAGCCGCGCCAGCAGGTCGTTGATCGCGCGCACCAGCGGTGCAACCTCCTCGGGCGCCTGGGTCTCGTCGATCGGGCTCAGGTCGTCGGCGGCGCGGCGGCGGATGCGCTGCTGCAGCTCGGACAGCGGGGCGATGCCGCGCGACAGCGCGAACCACACCAGCAGTACCGCCAGCGGCAGGATCACGAACTGCGGCAGGATCACGCCCTTGATGATCTCGGTGGCCAGCTGCGAGCGCTTGTTCAGCGTCTCGGCCACCTGCACCAGCGGCGTGCCGGCCAGGCCCCGGCCGGGCTTGACCCACAGGTAGGCGATGCGCACCGGCTCGCTGCCAACCTCGTCGTCGCGGTAGCGCAGGACGCCGGGCTCGCTCGCGACGTTGTCCGGTGGCACCGGCAGCGTGCGGTCGCCGCTGAGGAACTCGCCGCGCGCGCCGAGCACCTGGTAGTAGATCGAGTCGGCCTCGTCGGCGCGCAGCAGCTCGGCGGCGCTGGCGGTCAGCGCGAAGCGCAGGCTCGGGGCGGCCGGCGTCCCCTGGGCGCTGCTGCGGCCGTTGGTGGCCTCCTGCACCACCTGCATCTGCTGCGCCAGCGCGCGTGCCATGTCGCCGAGCGCGCGATCGTAGGGGCGGTTCGCGATGCCCTGCGCGACCACCCAGGTCAGCGCGACGCTCATCGGCCACAGCAGCAGCAGCGGCGCGAGCATCCAGTCGAGGATCTCGCCGAACAGCGAGCGTTGTTCGCGGGGGAAGGGCATCGGCGGGGCGGTGGCGCGGGCCACTGGCGCTGCGGGTCAGGCGGCGATTTTCTCCAGGCAGTAGCCGAGCCCGCGCACGGTGGCGATGCGCACCGGCCCCTGCTCGATCTTCTTGCGCAGGCGGTGGATGTAGACCTCGATCGCGTTGTTGCTGACCTCGTCGCCCCATTCGCACAGGCGCTCGACCAGCTGGTCCTTGCTGACCAGGCGGCCGGAGCGCTGCAGCAGCACCTCGAGCAGGCTGAGCTCGCGCGCCGACAGCTCGACCATCTGGTCGTTCAGGTAGGCGACGCGGCCGGTCGCGTCGAAGCTCAGCGGGCCGTGCTTGATCACCGTCGAGGCGCTGCCCAGGCCACGGCGCGTCAGCGCGCGCACCCGCGCCTCGAGTTCGGCCAGCGCAAAGGGCTTGGCCATGTAGTCGTCGGCGCCGAGGTCCAGGCCCTTGACGCGTTCCTCGATGCTGTCGGCGGCGGTGAGGATCAGCACCGGCGTCGAGCAGCCCCGGGTGCGGCAGCGGCGCAGCACCTCCAGGCCATGCAGCTTGGGCAAGCCCAGGTCCAGCACGACGAGGTCGAACTCGTGGTCGGCCAGAGCCGCGTCGGCCTCGCTGCCGCTGGCGACATGGTCGACCGCGTAGCCGCCCTTGCGCAGCGTGCGGACCAGGCCGTCGGCCAAAACCTGGTCGTCTTCGGCAATCAGGATCTTCATGCCCTCGTCTCCTCGGACGGCTTGTGGGTGCCGCCTCGCGCTGTCGCCATTCTGAAGCCAGGGGGGTCGCCCGGGCGACCCCGACGAATCACTGGACAAACATACAGCTTTCCATCATCATCCACCCATCGCCCCGGAGAACACGATGGACGCCAACGTCAAAGCCCTCAATACCGAAAAAGCCAAGGCCCTGCAGGCTGCCCTCGCTCAGATCGAAAAGCAGTTTGGCAAGGGCACCATCATGCGCCTCGGCGAGGGTGAAGTCATTGAGGACATCCAGGTGGTGTCCACCGGCTCGCTGGGGCTGGACATCGCGCTGGGCGTCGGCGGCCTGCCGCGCGGGCGGGTGGTCGAGATCTACGGCCCGGAGTCCTCGGGCAAGACGACGTTGACGCTGCAGGTCATCGCCGAGATGCAGAAGCTCGGCGGGACCTGTGCCTTCATCGACGCCGAGCATGCGCTCGACATCCAGTACGCCCAGAAGCTCGGGGTCAACCTGCAGGAGCTGCTGATCTCCCAGCCCGATACCGGCGAGCAGGCGCTCGAGATCGTCGACGCGCTGGTGCGCTCCGGGTCGGTCGACCTGGTGGTGGTCGACTCGGTTGCCGCGCTGACGCCCAAGGCCGAACTCGAGGGCGAGATGGGCGACTCGCTGCCCGGCCTGCAGGCGCGGCTGATGAGCCAGGCGCTGCGCAAGCTGACCGCGACGATCAAGAAGACCAACTGCATGGTCATCTTCATCAACCAGATCCGCATGAAGATCGGCGTGATGTTCGGCTCGCCCGAGACCACCACCGGCGGCAATGCGCTGAAGTTCTACGCCTCGGTACGCCTGGACATCCGCCGCATTGGCAGCATCAAGAAGGGCGAGGAGGTCATCGGCAACGAGACCAAGGTCAAGGTCGTCAAGAACAAAGTCAGCCCGCCGTTCAAGACCGCCGAGTTCGACATCCTGTTCGGTGAAGGGGTCTCGCGCGAGGGCGAGATCGTCGACATGGGCGTGGCCGCCAAGATCGTCGAGAAGTCCGGTGCCTGGTATGCCTACAACGGCGAGAAGATCGGCCAAGGCAAGGACAACGCGCGCGAATTCCTGCGTGAGAACCCCGACCTGGCCCACGAGATCGAAAACAAGGTGCGCGAATCGCTGGGCGTGGCGCTGCTGCCGAGCGTCGAGGTCGAGGTGCCTGCCAAGGCCGGCAAGAAGGCGGCCGGCGGCGAGTGAGCCGTCCGGCGCTGACGCTGCGCAGCCGCGCGATCGGCTACCTCGCGCAGCGCGAGCACAGCCGCGTCGAGCTGCGCCGCAAGCTCCTGGACGCCGTGGCGCGGCAGCAGCAGCGTGCGGCGGCCGAGGGCGCCGAGCCGCCCGACATGCCGATCGTGGCCACGGAGCAGGAGGTCGACGCGCTGCTCGACTGGCTGGCCGGCAAGGGGCTGCTGAGCGCCGAGCGCTTCGTCGAAAGCCGCGTCAACACGCGCGCACCGCGCTACGGCAACCTGCGCATCCGCCAGGAGCTGGCCCAGCACGGCGTCGCGCTCGATGCCGACACCGCCGAGGCCTTGCAGGCCAGCGAGCTCGAGCGCGCTCGCACCGTCTGGGTCAAGCGTTACGGCGGCGTCGCGCCGGATGCTGCCGGTCGGGCCCGCCAGGCGCGGTTCCTGACCGCGCGCGGTTTCAGCGCCGACGTGGTCTGGCGCGTCGTCGGGGGGCGTGGCGAGGGCTGAGCGGGCGCGGTGCCGCCGGCGGCCTCACAGCCCCAGCATCAGCCGGATGTTCTGCACCGCCGCGCCCGAGGCACCCTTGCCCAGGTTGTCCAGCCGTGCCACCAGCACGGCCTGGCCGCGCGCCGCGTTGCCGTAGACGCGCAGCTCGAGGCGGTTGCTGTCGTTCAGTGCCTCGGGCTCGATCTTGCCGCCGGCCTCGGCCGGCATGACCGCGACGAACTCACTGCCGGCGTAGCGCGCTGCCAGCGTCGACTCCAGATCGGCCGGCGACGGCCGGCCGTTCAGCAAGTCGAGGTGCAGGGCCACCTGCACCAGCATCCCTTGGCGGAAGTTGCCGACGCTGGGCACGAAGATCGGTCGGCGCGTCAGCCGCCCGTACTGCTGCAGCTCCGGCAGGTGCTTGTGCTCCAGCCCGAGGCCGTAGAGCTCGTAGGCTGGCGCGGTACCTGCCTCGTAGGCCTCGATCATCGGACGTCCGCCGCCGGAGTAGCCGCTCACGGCGTGGACGGCGACGGGGTAGTCGGGCGGCAGCAAGCCGGCGTCGACCAGCGGCCGGATCAACGCGATGCCGCCCGTCGGATAGCAGCCGGGGTTGGCGACCCGGCGGGAAGCGGCGACCGCGGCTGCCTGCTCCGGTGCGAGCTCCGGGAAACCGTAGACCCAGCCGGGCGCGACCCGGTGTGCGGTGCTGGCGTCGACGATGCGCGGGCCACCGCCCGGCAGGCTGTCGGCCAGCGCGACCGACTCGCGCGCTGCATCATCGTGCAGGCACAGCACGACCAGATCGACCTCGGCCATCAGCGCCCGCTTGGCCTCGACGTCCTTGCGACGGGCCGGGTCGATGCTCACGAGCTCGATCCCGCGCACACCTGCCAGCCGCTCGCGGATCCCGAGGCCGGTCGTGCCAGCCTCGCCATCGATGAAGATGCGTTGCACAGAATTCATGGCATCGATGGTAGCGCCCGCTGCGTGACACCCTGTTAGATGGTGCGGCGCAACAGGATAAACTGCGCGCTCCGTTTCCGAACAACGAGCCGGTGGCGCGCCCTCCCGCCGCAGACCGCGCTCTTGCCCGCACGCCTCATGGCCCTGCCGCCCGCCGCGCCTGACTGCCCGCCCACGCAGGGCCGTCACACCACCGTGACGCTCCACGCGTCGCAGGGGGGCCATGGCAGATCGGCGCGCGGTGCGCTCCGGCTTGGCGCTGCGCCGACGCCGCTCGCACTCGCCGCCCATGGGCCCGCGGAGCCCGCGCGACGCTTGCCGTCGCCACCGCATTCCATACACCGGCGCGCCGTCTGAGCCGGCGCGTCACCCCTCCAGCAT
>DATMJX010000278.1:0-5401 GCA_035553715.1 Methylibium sp. | reverse complement strand
CCCGAGACCCACCCCAAGGTCCAGGAGCTGCGCGAGGACGCGGCCTGGGCCGAGGGCATGGTCTGGACCTCGCCCGAGCGACACGGCGCGATGACCGGGATCATGAAGGCGCAGATCGACTGGATTCCGCTGAGCCTGGGCGCCGTGCGGCCGACGCAGGGCAAGACCCTCGCGGTGATGGAAGTCTCGGGAGGCTCGCAGTCCTTCAACGCGGTGAACCAGATGCGGGTGCTGGGCCGCTGGATGCGCATGATCACGATCCCGAACCAGTCCTCGGTCGCCAAGGCCTTCCTGGAGTTCGACGAGGCCGGGCGCATGAAGCCGTCGGCCTATTACGAGCGCGTGGTCGACGTGATGGAGGAGCTGGTGAAGTTCACGCTGCTGACGCGCGACGTGGCCCCCTACCTCGTCGACCGCTACAGCGAGCGGCGCGAGAGCGCCGCGGAGCTGTCCCGGCGCGTCAACCAGCGCACGCTTTGAATCTGAATCGCGACGGGCGCGGCGCGCCTCAGCCCTGCCGGGCCGAGCCCGGCCGCGACGGCCCCGTCACCAGCCTGGACAACTCGGTCCGCCCGACCGGCGGCACCGTCAGCCAAGGCACGGCGTAGAGGCGCCCGGCGAGCCCGGCGGTCATGCGCTGGATCTGCCGGCGCTCGCCCGCCAGCCGCGCCGCCAGCAGGGGATCGCGCGTACCGGCGGCGACGACACTCTTGTTCAGCACCCAGGCGTAGGGCTCGATGTGCGCCCGGCGCAGATCCTCCTGCAGCGCCGCGGCCTGGGAGACCGGCGTCACTTCCGGCAGCGTCACGAGGATGACGCGGGTGTAGCCCGCATCCTGCAGCCGCATCAGCGGCGTGACCATGCGCGCCTGGGCCGGCCCCTCGAACTCGCGCATCATCTGTCGGTGGTAGGCGCCCGTCGCGTCCATCAGCAGCAGCGAATGCCCGGTCGGCGCGGTGTCCAGCACGACGAAGGCGCTGCGAGCCTCGCCAACGATGCGCGAGAAGGCATGGAAGACCGCCACCTCTTCGGTGCAGGGCGAGCGCAGGTCTTCCAGCAGCAGGGCCTGCTCCTGCGCATCGAGATGCGGCGACTTCGCCGCCATGATCTTGTCGATGTAGCGCTGCGTCTCGACCTTCGGGTCGATGCGGCTGATCTGCAGACCGGCCAGCTCGCCATCGAGCGTCTGCGCCAGGTGGGCCGCGGGATCGGTGGTGCTCAGGTGCACCGTCTTGCCACGCTGGATCAGTCCCAGCGCCAGGGCTGCGGCGATCGTCGTCTTGCCGACGCCGCCCTTGCCCATCACCATGATCAGCCCATGCCCAGCCTGGGCCAGCTCGTCCGCCAGCGCGTCCAGCCCCTGCAATGGGTGAACAGGCTCGCCGGCCTCGACCGCACCGCTTGGGGGGGCGGCATCACCAGGTCGCAGCAGCGCACGCAGGGCCGGCAGGCCGACCGTGTCGAAGGCGCGCAGCGGCACGCGATCCTGCGGCAGCTCGCGCAGCGCGGCGGGCAGCTCGGCCAGCGCGACATGCCCCTGGTCCTCGATCGCGCGGGCCACGGCATCGCCGCGCTCGCTCGCGTGGAAGACCCCGTTGACCGCGAGGCGCTGGTTGTCCAGCCCCAGCGCCCGCAACTCCTCGGACGTGCGCGCCGCCTCGGCTATGGCGCCCTTCTCGGGCCGCGTCACCAGGATCATGGTGGTCTGGGCCGGGTCGCTCAAGGCCTCGAGCGCCGCCTTGAAGCGCGCCTCCTGCATCTTCAGGCCCGAATGCGGGCCGAGGCAGGACGCTCCGCGGTCGTTGCCGTTCAGAAACCCGGTCCACGCCTTGGGCAGGCTGAGCAGGCGCAGCGTGTGTCCGGTCGGGGCCGTGTCGAAGACGACGTGGTCGTAGGGCATGCCGCGGTCGGACAGGAGCGCCGAGAACTCGTCGAAGGCGGCGATCTCCGTCGTGCAGGCGCCCGAAAGCTGCTCACGCACCGTCGACCGCTCCTCGGCACTGGCATGCGCACTCATCTGCGCCAGCACGCGCTGCCGGTAGGACTCGGCCGCGCTGTCCGGGTCGATGTTCAGCACCTGCAACCCTGGCGCACCCGGCACGGGCACCGGCGTGTTGCGCAGCTCGATCCCCAGCATCTCGTCGAGGTTCGATGCGGCATCGGTGCTGACCAACAGGACCCGCTGCCCTGCATCGGCCAGCGCCAGGGCTGCGGCGGTGGAGAGCGACGTCTTGCCGACGCCGCCCTTGCCGGTGAAAAAGAGATAGCGGGTCGGCTCCCCCAGAAAGCCGATCGCACAGCGCGCAAACCAGGCCCCGACCTGGTCATGCGCCGGCAGGCCGCCACTGTGAACCACCTGCGTGCCGATGACGACGGCCGGCGTCGCGTGGACCCCATGGGCCCGAATCTCGTCCGGGTTCTCGACCTTGACGATATGCGCCGTCACGCCGGCGTCCCGTGCCGCCCGCTCGATCATGCCGATGGTTGCCCGGCACTTGCTGCAGCCGGGGCCAAGCACCTTGATTTCTATGTCCATGCTGCAGTTTGTACGTGCAAAACCCATTGTCCCGCCCGCACGCATCGTGCTTCTTGAGGTGCGTCAATCGCGGCGCGCCCGCCGCGCAAGGCGACGGTTCAAGCACCCCGCTGGCAGAATCGTCAGCCCCGATGAGCGTCCTGCCCTCGCGCGTGCTCGCCGTCATCCCGCCGATGACGCAGCTCAACACGCCCTACCCCTCCACCGCCTACCTGACCGGCTTCCTGCGCTCGCGCGGGATCGATGCCCGGCAGGTGGACCTGGCGCTTGCGCTGGTGCTCGAACTGTTCACGCCCGCAGGTCTGGACGCCGTGCGCGAATGCATCGCCGCGCTGCCGCCGACGCGGCGCACGCCGCGGCTGGCGGCCTTCGACGCGGCCTTCGAGCGCTACGCCGCCACCGTCGGCCCGGCGATCCGTTTCCTGCAGGGTGGCGACCCGACGCTGGCGCACCGCATCGCGGGCCGCGCCTTCCTGCCCGAGGGGGAGCGCTTCGCCTCGCTCGAGGTCTACATCGATCCGGACGACCCTGAAGGCGGCGACCCGCTGGCCTGGGCCTTCGGCGCGCTGGGCACGCAGGACCGCGCACGCCATCTGGCCACGCTGTACCTGAACGACCTGGCCGATGTGCTGCGCGACGCGGTGGATCCGCGCTTCGAGTTCGTGCGCTACGCCGAGTCGCTGGCGGCCAGCCAGCCCAGCTTCGATCCGCTGGCGCAGGCGCTGACCGCGCCACCGACGCTGGTGGACCGCACGCTGCAGCGCTTGGCGCTGGCGGCCGTCGATGAACACCGGCCCGATGTCGTGCTGCTCAGCGTCCCCTTCCCCGGCGCGGTCTACGGCGCCTTCCGCATCGCTCAAGCCCTCAAGGCGGCGCATCCGGCGCTGCGCATCGCGCTCGGCGGCGGCTTCGTCAACACCGAACTGCGCGAGCTGAGCGAGGCACGCGTGTTCGACTATGTCGATGCCGTCACGCTCGATGCCGGCGAGCGCCCGCTGCTCGCGCTGCTGGAGCACTGGGCCGGCAAGCGCTCGGCGCAGCGGCTGGTGCGCAGCTTCGTGCGCGACGCCGGCGGTGCGGTGCGCTACATCGACATCGGCGAGGCCGACGTGCCCTTCGGCGACGTCGGCACGCCCACCTGGGACGGCTTGCCACTCGACCGCTACCTGTCGCTGCTGGACCTGCTCAACCCGATGCACCGGCTGTGGAGCGACGGGCGTTGGAACAAGCTGACCGTGGCGCATGGCTGCTACTGGAAGAAGTGCAGCTTCTGCGACGTGAGCCTGGACTACATCTCGCGCTACGACGCCGCGAGCGCCGAGACCCTGGTCGACCGCATCGAGGCCATCGTCAAGGAGACCGGCCAGACCGGCTTCCACTTCGTCGACGAGGCCGCGCCCCCCAAGTCACTGAAGGCGCTGGCCGCCGAGCTGCAGCGCCGACGCGTCGAGATCTCCTGGTGGGGCAACATCCGCTTCGAGAAGAGCTTCACGCCCGCGCTGTGCCAGCAGCTCGCCGACAGCGGCTGCATCGCCGTCAGCGGCGGACTGGAGGTCGCGTCGGACCGGCTGCTGGCCCTGATGAAAAAGGGCGTGTCGGTCGAGCAGGTGGCACGCGTGACGCGCGGCTTCTCGGATGCCGGCATCCTGGTGCATGCCTACCTGATGTACGGCTTCCCGACGCAGACGGTGCAGGACACCGTCGACGCGCTCGAGTACGTGCGCCAGCTCTTCGAGGCCGGTTGCATCCAGTCCGGTTTCTTCCACCGCTTCGCCTGCACCGTGCATTCGCCGGTGGGCCGCGACCCGGCCGCCTATGGCGTGACGCTGCAGCCGCTGCCGCCCACCCGCTTCGCGAAGAACGACATCGGCTTCGTCGACCCCACCGGCGTCGACCATGACCGGCTGGGCACGGGGCTGAAGAAGGCGGTCTACAACTACATGCACGGCATCGGGCTGGAGCAGGACGTGCGGCAGTGGTTCGATGTGCGCGTGCCCAAGCCCACGGTGCCGCGGGGCCGGATTGCACGCGCCCTGGGGCAGCCGGGCTGAGTGCGCTCTGCACCCGCGGAGCCCGAAAAGAACAAGGGCTTAGCGCCTTGCAGCGCTAAGCCCTTGATGGTTTTGGCGGAGTGGACGGGGCTCGAACCCGCGACCCCCGGCGTGACAGGCCTGTGCTCCAACCCAGCATTCATGCGGGTTTGCGGCCGATTCGAATTCCGAAATCGCGAAAGATCAGCTCGATTTCATGCGGGTTCCAGCGGGGCAATTCCGAAATTTCTGACCGGCTTGGCGAGCCACCAGTCAGGCGCCTGGCACGCCCTCCAGACCCTGGCCTAGTCGACATGGCCGATGCTGCGCCCCCTGGGCGGGATGCGCTCCCCACAAGGCCAGCGGGGCTGCAGTCGACCCATGACCGCGACAGGATCTGTCGCGTTTGCGGTCCAACATGGCGACTATCCCTTCCCAGCGGCCGCCTCCCATGGACCACCCCATCCAGTACACCTTCGCAGGATTCAACAACTTCCTCTCCCGGTACCACCAGCTTCAGCTGCTGTCGCGCGAGGGGTCGCTGCCGTTTCACCACCGTCACGAGACAATGGTTCGTGACCCGGTCGACGAGATCGTCCGACGCGTTAGCAGCATCCCGGGTCTGCGCGTCTATCGCATCGACAGCGACGAGCTCATGGCGACGACCGAGTCGGCCGTCATGCGCTTGCAGGCTTTCGTGCGCGCGCCACTGGTGGCCTGCACCCTGGAGGTCTGGGCGTGTTCCTCAGAGTCGGGCGAACGGATCGTCGGGGAGCTCAAGGCGAAACTGGGCCCGCCAGCCCAGGGCCCGCGTGTCATCTCCGTCGATTGGTAC
>DATMJX010000277.1:0-6735 GCA_035553715.1 Methylibium sp. | reverse complement strand
CTGCTCGGCCGGCGCGCCGGGGAGTGGGGTCGCCGCCGGCCGAGCAGTGCCCCAGCCGAGCACCGTCCGGCCCGAGCGCCGGCCCGCGTGCGGGCCGTCCTGAACGAGGCGCATCGCCGGGTCGGATGAGACGACTAGACTTGACGTTTACGTAAACGTCAAACATGCTGCACGCCAGCGTGCAGGAGACACCATGCCGGTCCTCGCCACCCAGATCGATCCGCGCGGTGCGGAGTTCCAGGCCAACGCCGCGGCGATGCGCGCGCTGGTCGAGGACCTGAACGCGCGGCTCGCGGCCGTGGCGCTGGGCGGCGGCGAGGCCGCACGCGCGCGGCATGTCGGGCGCGGCAAGCTGCTGCCGCGCGAGCGCGTCGAGCGCTTGCTCGATCCGGGCACGCCCTTCCTCGAGATCGCGCCGCTGGCCGCGCAGGGCGTCTACACCGAGCCCGACGGCCGCGACAGCGCGCCGGGCGCGGGGCTGATCACCGGCATCGGCCGCATCGCCGGCGTCGAATGCATGATCGTCTGCAATGACGCCACCGTGAAGGGCGGCACCTACTACCCGCTGACGGTCAAGAAGCACCTGCGCGCCCAGGAGATCGCGCGCGAGAACCGCCTGCCCTGCCTCTACCTGGTCGACTCCGGCGGCGCCCACCTGCCGAACCAGGACGAGGTCTTCCCCGACCGCGAGCATTTCGGCCGCATCTTCTTCAACCAGGCGCAGATGTCCGCGGCCGGCATCCCGCAGCTCGCCCTCGTGATGGGCTCGTGCACCGCCGGCGGCGCCTACGTGCCGGCGATGAGCGACGAGACCGTCATCGTCAAGGAGCAGGGCACGATCTTCCTCGCCGGCCCGCCGCTGGTGCAGGCCGCGACCGGCGAGCGCGTCAGCGCCGAGGACCTGGGCGGCGGCGACGTGCACACGCGCCTGTCCGGCGTGGCCGACCACCTGGCGCAGGACGACGCCCATGCGCTGGCGCTGGCGCGGCGCATCGTCGGCCACCTGAACTGGCGCAAGCCCGAGCCCCTGGCGCGGCGTCCACCGCGTCCGCCCCAGCACGACCCGGCCGAACTGCACGGGCTGGTCCCGAGCGACCCCCGCAAGCCCTATGACGTGCGCGAGGTGATCGCACGCATCGTCGACGCCAGCGAGTTCGACGAGTTCAAGGCCCGCTTCGGTCCGACGCTGGTGACCGGCTTCGCGCACATCGAGGGACTGCCGGTGGGCCTCGTCGCGAACAACGGCATCCTGTTCAGCGAGGCGGCCCTCAAGGGCGCGCATTTCATCGAGCTGTGCTGCCAGCGCCGCGTGCCGCTGGTGTTCCTGCAGAACATCACCGGCTTCATGGTCGGCCGCAAGGCCGAGGCCGAGGGCATCGCCAAGCACGGCGCGAAGATGGTCACCGCGGTCGCGACCGCGACGGTGCCCAAGTTCACCGTCATCGTCGGCGGCAGCTTCGGCGCCGGCAACTACGGCATGTGCGGGCGCGCCTACGCGCCTCGCTTCCTGTGGATGTGGCCGAACGCGCGCATCGGCGTGATGGGCGGCGAGCAGGCCGCCAGCGTGCTCGCCACCGTCCGCCGCGAGGGCATCGAGGCCAGGGGCGGGCACTGGCCGGCCGAGGACGAGGCGGCGTTCAAGCAGCCCCTGCTCGAGCAGTTCGAGCGCCAGTCGCAGCCCTATTACGCCAGTGCGCGGCTGTGGGACGACGGCGTGATCGACCCGGTGGACACGCGCCGCGTGCTGGCGCTGGCGATCAGCGCGAGCCTGAACGCGCCGATCCCCGAACGACCGGCCTTCGGGCTGTTCCGCATGTGAGGGGCTCGCAATGAACCCGACGACGCTGCGCCTCGAGCGCCCCACACCCGCGCTGGCGCGCGTCACGCTCGCGCGGCCCGAGGTCCGCAACGCCTTCGACGAGGGGCTGATCGCCGAGCTCACCGCGGTCTTTCGCGCCCTTGACGCCGATGCGACGGTGCGCGTCGTGGTCCTGGCCGCCGACGGCCCGGCCTTCTGCGCCGGCGCCGACCTGCACTGGATGCGCCGCATGGCCGAGCACTCGCGTGCCGAGAACCTCGCCGATGCGCGCGCGCTGGCCGAGCTGCTGCGCACGATCGCCGCCTGCCGCCCGCCGACCCTCGCGCGCGTGCAGGGGGACGCCTACGCCGGCGGCATCGGTCTGGTCGCGGCCTGCGACCTCGCGGTCGCGGCCGACACGGCGCAGTTCTGCCTCAGCGAGGTGAGGCTCGGCCTGCTGCCGGCGACGATCGCGCCCTATGTCGTGCGTGCGATCGGATCGCGCGCCGCGCAGCGCTACTGCCTGAGCGCCGAGCGCTTCGACGCCCCGACCGCGCGCAGCCTGGGCCTGGTGCACGAGATCGCTCCCGCGCAGGCGCTGGACGCGTGCGTGCAGCACTTCGTCGACGCGCTGCTTGCCGCCAGCCCGCAGGCGCTGGCGGCCTGCAAGCGCCTGCTGCACGAGGTCGCGGGCCGGCCGCTCGATGCGACGCTGATCGCGCACACCGCCGAGGCCATCGCCGACGCGCGCGGCTCGGACGAGGGGCGCGAAGGCATCGCGGCCTTCCTCGCGCGGCGCAAGCCGCGCTGGGCGCCCTGAGGCATGGACGCGCTGCAGCGGCTCGACACCGCCCAGCTGGTCGCGCTGGCCGCCGCGCTCGGCTGGGCCAGCGGCCTGCGGCTCTATGCGGTGCTCGCGATCACTGGGCTGGTCGGCTACGCGGGTTGGGTCGAGCTGCCGCCGGGCCTGCGGCTGCTGCAGCACCCTGCGCTGCTCGCGGCCAGCGGCGTCATGGTCCTCGTCGAGTTCTGCGCCGACAAGATCCCCGGCGTCGACACGCTGTGGGATCTCGCGCACACGCTGCTGCGCATCCCGGCGGGTGCGGCGCTGGCGGCAGCGGTGTTCGGGGCCGACGAGGCGACGATGGCGGCCCTCGCCGCGTTGCTCGGCGGCACGCTGGCAGCGACCAGCCATGCTGTGAAGGCGACGATGCGCGCGGCGGTCAACACCTCGCCGGAGCCTTTCTCCAACCTCGCGCTCTCGCTGCTCGGCGACCTCGCGGTGCCCGGGATGCTGTGGCTCGCGTTCACGCATCCGGCGGCGGCGATCGCCGCGGTCGCACTCGCCTTCGTGGCGATGCTGGTGCTGCTGTGGGTGATGGCGAAGTTCCTGCGCGCGGTGTGGGGCCGGCTGAAGGCGCTGTTCGGCGCGCCGTCGGCGGCCTGAGGACGTGGCGATGTTCCAGAAGATCCTGATCGCCAACCGCGCCGAGATCGCCTGTCGCGTCGCGGCGACCGCGCGCCGCCTGGGGATCGCGACGGTGGCGGTCTACTCGGATGCCGATGCGGGCGCGCGTCACGTGCAGGCCTGCGACGAGGCCGTGTGGATCGGCGCTGCCGCCGCGCACGACAGCTACCTGTGCGCCGAGCGCCTCCTCGAGGCGGCGCGCGCCACCGGCGCGCAGGCCGTGCACCCGGGCTACGGCTTCCTCAGCGAGAACGCGGCTTTCGCGCAGGCCTGCGCGGACGCCGGCCTCGCCTTCGTCGGCCCGCCGCCGCAGGCGATCCGCGCGATGGGCCTGAAGGCCGAGTCCAAGCGCCTGATGGCGGCCGCCGGGGTGCCGCTGGTGCCGGGCTACCACGGCGCCGACCAGGACGCGGCGCTGCTCGCGCGCGAGGCCGCGCACATCGGCTACCCGGTGCTGATCAAGGCCAGCGCCGGCGGCGGCGGCAAGGGCATGCGCGTGGTCGCAGACGCGGCTGGCTTCGACGCCGCGCTCGCCGCCTGCCAGCGTGAGGCCGCGGCCAGCTTCGGTGACGACGCGGTGATCATCGAGCGTCACCTGAGCCGGTCACGCCACATCGAGGTCCAGGTCTTCGCCGACAGGCAGGGCCGCTGCATCCACCTGTTCGAGCGCGACTGCTCGGTGCAGCGGCGCCACCAGAAGCTGCTGGAGGAGGCGCCGGCGCCCGGCATGACGGCCGAGCGCCGCGCCGCGATGGGCGCGGCCGCGGTGGCCGCGGCGCAGGCGGTCGGCTATGTCGGCGCCGGCACGGTCGAGTTCCTCGCCGAGCCCGACGGGCGCTTCTACTTCATGGAGATGAACACGCGGCTGCAGGTCGAGCACCCGGTGACCGAGGCGGTCACCGGCATCGACCTGGTCGAATGGCAGCTGCGCGTCGCCGCCGGCCAGCCGCTGCCGCTGCGCCAGGACGAGCTGACGCTGCGCGGCCATGCGATCGAGGCCCGCGTGTGCGCCGAGAACGCCGAGGCGGGTTTCCTGCCCTCGAGCGGGCGGCTCGAGGTGCTGCGCTGGCCGGCGCATGTCGCCTTCCAGCGCAATGCGCACGCCGAGCCCTTCCAGCAGAGCGCGCCGGTGCGCGTCGACAGCGGCGTCGTCGAGGGCGACGTGATCACGCCGCACTACGACCCGATGATCGCCAAGCTGATCGTCTGGGGCGAGGACCGCGCGCAGGCGCTGGCGCGGCTGGACGCGGCGCTGGCGCAGACCCACATCGTCGGGCCGCACAGCAACGCGGCCTTCCTGCGTCGCGTCGCCGCGAGCGCCGCCTTCGCGCGGGCCGATCTCGACACCGGCCTGATCGAGCGCGAACGCGCCACGCTGTTCGGTGCATCGCCGCTGCCGCTGCCCCTCGTCGCGGCCGGCGTCGCCGCGCACGCGCTGGCGCTCGAGCGCGCCGACGAGACCGCCGATCCGTGGTCGCGCCGCGATGGCTGGCGGCTGCACGGCGCGGCGCAGCGCCGCATCGAGATCGAGCATGCCGGCGTGCGGCAGTGCCTCGTGCTCGAGCGCCACCGCGACGGCACGATGCACCTGCTCGTCGACGGGCGGCGCCACGACTTCGACGCATCGGCGGCCCGGCCGCCGCAGCACGACGTGCGCCTGGACGGACGCTCACTGACGCTGGCGGTCTACGCCAGCGGCGAGCGCGTCGCGGTGTTCGCCCCCGAGGGCGGGGCGCTGGTGCGCGAGGTCGATGCGGCAGCGCACGCCGGCGACGAGGCCGTCGGTGGCGGATTGGGGGCGCCGATGCCCGGCAAGGTGGTCGCGGTGCTGGCGCGCGCCGGCGAGCGCGTGCGGCGCGGTCAGCCGCTCGCGGTCATCGAGGCCATGAAGATGGAGCACACGCTCAGCGCGCCGAGCGACGGCGTCGTGACCGGACTGCGCTTCGCGGCCGGCGCGCAGGTCGCCGAGGGTGAAGCCTTGATCGACTTCGAGCCGGAGCCTCAGTGAGCGCGGCGGGCGGTGCCGAACCAGGCGGCCAGGCCGCTGCGCCGCGGCGGTGGCGTCGGGGCGTCGTCGAGGGTTTCCAGCGCGCGCGTCAGGCCGAAGCCGCTGGTGTGGTCCGACCAGCTCAGGTCCTGGGCACTGAGCGGCGCGCGGCGCGGGATCTGCGCCAGCGCCTGCCGTGCGGCGCGCGAGGCCTCGGCGAGGCAGGTGCGCGCGCTCTCCTCGGCGGTGGCGTCGTCGAAGCGGTCGGCGAGCTCGACGATCGCGTGCTCGCCGAGACCGCGGCAGACGTGGAGCACTTCGTCGGCGTAGTCGCGCTGGCGCAGCATGCGACCGACGTCGACCCCCTCGCCAAGCAGGCGCAGCAGCCCGAGGTGGATGCGCGTGGCGAGATGCAGGCGGTTGAGTTGACTGGCCATGTTGTGGAGCTCCCCTGGATGGCCGGCATGGTGGTCCTGGCCCCGGGCATCGGCCATCCCGCACAATGGGGAGCGCCGGCCTGCATTCGCGGGGGCCACCGGCATCGATTCGTGAGGAAGTTCACAACATGCTGCCGAGCCGGGTGACGCTGGTCGATGTCGGCCCGCGCGATGGGCTGCAGAACGAGGCGCAGCCGGTCAGCGCGGCGTACAAGATCGAGCTCGTGCACCGGCTGCAGGAGGCCGGCCTGCGCGAGATCGAGGTCGGCAGTTTCGTCAGCCCGAAATGGGTGCCGCAGATGGCCGACTCGGCCGCGGTGATGGCCGGCCTCGCGCGCCGTGAGGGTGTGCGCTACAGCGTGCTGGTGCCGAACCTGAAGGGCTGGGAGGCGGCGCTCGCGACGCGCCCGGACGAGATCGTCGTGTTCGCCGCGGCCAGCGAGGCCTTCAGCCAGCGCAACATCAACTGCTCGATCGCCGAGTCGATCGAGCGCTTCGCCCCGGTGGTCGCGGCGGCGCGTGCGGCCGGCGTCAAGGTGCGCGGTGCGCTGTCCTGTGCGCTCGGCTGCCCCTACGAGGGCGAGGTCGCGCCGCAGCGCGTCGACGAGGTCGCGGCGCGCATGAAGGCGATCGGCGTGCAGCACTTCGGCGTGGCCGACACCATCGGCGTCGGCACGCCGCGGCGCGTGCAGGCGGCGCTTGAACGTGCGCTCAAGCACTTCCCGCTTGCGGAAGTGAGCGGTCATTTCCACGACACCTACGGGCAGGCGGTCGCGAACATCTATGCGAGCCTCGAACTCGGCGTGCACGTGTTCGACGCCAGCGTCGCCGGCCTCGGGGGCTGTCCGTATGCCAAGGGGGCAACCGGCAACGTCGCGACCGAGGACGTGGTGTTCCTGCTGGAGGGGCTGGGCATCGACTGCGGCGTCGCGCTCGATGCGCTGGTCGATGCCGCCGCATTCATCTCCGGTGTGCTCGGCCGCAAGCCGGTCTCGCGCGTCGCCAATGCGGTGCTGGCCAAGCGGCCGAGCACACCGGAGATGAA
>DATMJX010000276.1:0-12588 GCA_035553715.1 Methylibium sp. | reverse complement strand
CGCCCGATCGGCGTGGTGTTGAAGTAGGTCAGCCCGGCGGTCGAGATGTGGAAGGCGCCGGCCTGCAGCGCAGCGATCCCCTCGGCGACGAGCTGGGTGCGGCAGTCGATCAGCCGCGCCTTCTCGGCGCCGTAGGCCATCGCCTTGCGCGGGATCTCGTCGTAGTCGGGCTCGTCGGGCTGGCCGAGGTTGGCGGTGTAGGCGTAGGGCGTGGCGCCCTTGAGCTTCATCCAGTGCAGGGCGGCGCTGGTATCGAGGCCGCCGGAGAAGGCGATGCCGACCTTCTGGCCGACGGGGAGGTGCTGGAGGATGGTGGCCATGTGTAGTGCTGCGGAGTCGAGGCGGCGCAGGCAGGGCGCCAAGCGTTTATTGTCGCCGCTCGATCGCGGGGCGGCGCGGCGACCCCGGTGCGCGCGTCACAGATCCAGTGCGCGGCCGAAGTCGAAGGGTGTGTCGAGGAAGGCCGGGTCCTCCGGGGCCAGCAGGGCAGCCCGCGGCCGCGGCACGCCCTGCAGCTCGCGCAGCACCGCGCGCACCGGGCTGGCCTCGGCGCTCGTCCACTTCAGGGGCAGCGCGATCAGCTCGTAGTCACCCTCGGCCACCTGGTCGAGCACCAGGTTCTCGAGCACGCGCAGGCCCCGCCGGCGCACGACCTGGTGGCTGTCGAGCGTCTTGCTGGCCGCCGGGTCGATGCTGGCGGTGTCGATGCCGACCAGCTGCACGCCGAGATCGGCCAGCTGCTCGAGCGTCTCGGGCGCGAAGGCGGCGAGTTCGGGGTCGAACCGGTGGAGCGGGGCGCGCTCGTAGGTGCGCACCAGCACCCGCGGCGGCAGGTGCGCATCGATGCGGTGCGCGATATGGCTCCAGCGCACCAGCCGCTCGCCATGGCCGATGCTGCGCATGCCCCAGGCGTGGATCACCCGGCAGGGGCCGAGGTAGGGGAAGAGCTCGAGCGCGCCGACACCGGCGCCGGCCGGGTCGTAGTGCAGCGGCGCGTCCGCGTGGGCGCCGAGGTGCGGGCTGCAGGTGATGGCGCTGACGTTGACCGGGCTGCCGGGCCCGAGCTTCGCCGTCCACTGCTGGCGGTAGGCGGTGTCGCCGGGGAAGGCCGGTGCATGCGCATCGACGGGCGGCGAGATGTCCCAGAGCTTCATCGATCGGCGTGGCGGGGAGCGTCCGTCCTTGTATCACCAGCCGCGCCGCCCCGACACCCCATGAGCCGCTCCGGCGCTGCCGGGACTCCGTTCAGCCGATGCGCCCGAGCAGCAGGTACTCCATCAGGGCCTTCTGCACGTGCAGGCGGTTTTCCGCCTCGTCCCAGACGACCGACTGCGGGCCGTCGATCACCGCGGCCTCGACCTCCTCGCCGCGGTGCGCCGGCAGGCAGTGCATGAACAGTGCGTCGGGCTGGGCCGCGGCCATCATCTCGGCGTCGACGCACCAGTCGGCGAAGGCGGCGCGACGCTGCTCGTTCTCGGCCTCGTAGCCCATGCTGGTCCAGACGTCGGTGGTCACGAGGTGGGCGCCGCGGCAGGCGTCCATCGGGTCCTTGAAGACCTTGCAGCAGCCGGTGTCGGCGATGCCGGCGACGGCGGGATCGACCTCGTAGCCGCTCGGCGTGCTGACGTGGACGGTGAAGCCGAGGATCTCGGCCGCCTGCAGCCAGGTGTGGGCCATGTTGTTGCCGTCGCCGACCCAGGCGACCACCTTGCCGCGGATGTCACCGCGGTGCTCGATGTAGGTGAACAGGTCGGCCAGGATCTGGCAGGGATGGAACTCGTTGGTCAGCCCGTTGATCACCGGCACCCGTGAGTGCGCGGCGAAACGCTCGATCTTGGCCTGCTCGTAGGTGCGGATCATCACCAGGTCGACCATGCGGCTGATGACGCGCGCGCTGTCCTCGACCGGCTCGGCGCGGCCGAGCTGGCTGTCGCCGGTGGTCAGGTGCACGACCGAGCCGCCCATCTGGTACATGCCGGCCTCGAAGCTCACGCGGGTGCGCGTGCTGGCCTTCTCGAAGATCATCGCCAGCGTGCGGTCGGTCAGCGGCTGGTAGCGCTCGTAGTTCTTGAAGCGCTTCTTGATGATCGTCGCGCGCTGGAACAGGTAGGCGTATTCCTCGGCGCGCAGGTCCTTGAACTGCAGGTAATGGCGCATCAGGTTCGAGCCGGGCTTCATGCGGCGGGGCCCTCGGCGAGAAAGGCGCGCACCAGCGGCGCGAGGATCGCGACGATCTGCTCGGCCTCGATCGCGCTCAGGATCAGCGGCGGCACCAGCCGGATCACGCGGTCGGCGGTGACGCTGATCAGCAGGCCGGCTGCGGCTGCACGGCCGAGCAACTCGCCGCAGGGGCGCTCGAGCTCGACGCCGAGCATCAGGCCCTGGCCGCGGATCTCGCGCACTCCCGCCAGGGACCCCAGTTCGCGCCGCAGCGCCGCCTCGAGCACCGCGCCGACGCGGGCGGCGTTCTCCAGCAGCCGCTCCTCTTCCATGATGCGCAGCGTCTCGACGCCGGCGCGCATCGCCAGCGGGTTGCCGCCGAAGGTGGTGCCGTGGTTGCCGGGGCCAAAGATCGTCGCGGCGCGCGGCCCGCAGACCACCGCGCCGACCGGCACGCCCGAGCCCAGGCCCTTGGCGAGCGGCATCACGTCCGGGACGATGCCGGCCCACTGGTGCGCGAACCACTTGCCGGTGCGGCCGACGCCGCACTGCACCTCGTCGAGCATCAGCAGCCAGTCGTTCTCGTCGCACAGGCGGCGCACCGCCTGCAGGTACTCGATCGTCGCCGGGTTGACGCCACCTTCGCCCTGGATCACCTCCAGGAACACCGCGGTCACGTTCGGCCGGGTGTTGGCGACCTCCTCGATCGCCGCGACGTCGTTCAGCGGCACGCGCACGAAGCCCTCGACCAGCGGGCCGAAGCCGGCCTGCACCTTGGTGTTGCCGGTGGCCGACAGCGTCGCGATCGAGCGGCCGTGGAAGGCGCGCTCGTAGACGATCACCTCGGGCCGCTCGATGCCCTTGTCGTGGCCGAACTTGCGCGCCAGCTTCAGTGCCGCCTCGTTGGCCTCCAGCCCCGAGTTGCAGAAGAACACGCTCGTCAGCCCCGACAGCTCGCACAGCTTGGCGGCCAGCGCCTCCTGCAGCGGCATCTGGTAGTAGTTCGAGCAGTGGATCAGCTTGCCGATCTGCTCCTGCAGCGCCGGCACCAGCTTGGGGTGGGCATGGCCCAGCGTGTTGACCGCAATGCCGCCGAGCGCGTCGAGGTATTCCTTGCCGTCGCTGTCCCAGACGCGGCAGCCGCGGCCGTGCGATAGCGCGAACGGCAGCCGGCCGTAGGTGTTCATCACGTGGGAGGCCGTCGCGGGGGCGAGCGGCGCTGCGGGCGCATTCATCGGTGACTCCCGGCGCTCCAGCGCCGCCGAAAATTGCCGATTGTAGGGAGGCACCGCGCGACGGACGCGAGCTGCTGCGTAGCGTGACACCTCGCACGCCGCGACAGGAAACAGCTGTTGCGCTGCAGCACAATCACGCCTTCACGCCGCCCCTGCGGCGCGGCTGCAAGCCGCCATCGCCCGTCCCCGTCGTGCCTCACATCCACTCGAACAAACGCGAAGTCTTCATCCAGGGCCTGACCCTGGACGGCAAACCCTTCCGGCCCAGCGACTGGGCCGAGCGTCTGGCCGGCGCGATGGCCAGCTTCCGCCCTGGCGGCGCCTCGATGGGACGTGCCGCGCACATCGGCTACTCGCCCTACTGCGTGCCGCAGGTCGTCGGCGGCATCAAGTGCGTCGTTGTCAACGAGGCGTTGCGCGAGCTCGAGCCGATGGCGTGGGACTTCGTGATGAACTTCGCCCGTGACAACCAGCTTCAGGTGGCCGACGCCTGCCTGCTGCCCGATGCCCCGTCGGGCCCGGCCGGCGGCTGAAGAACGGCGGCCCCAATGACAAAGGGCTCCTTGCGGAGCCCTTTTTCTCACCCGAGTGGCACTCTTAAGCGGCGAGCGCCTTGACCTTGGCCGACAGGCGGCTCTTGTGGCGAGCGGCCTTGTTCTTGTGGAAGAGGCCCTTGTCGGCGATCGAGTCGATCACCTTCTGGGCGGTCTTGAAGGTCTCGGCGGCGGCGGCCTTGTCGCCACCGGCGACAGCCTTCAGCACGCCCTTGATGGCGGTGCGGAACTTCGAGCGCAGCGAGGTGTTCGCGGCGTTCAGCTGGACGTCCTGGCGGGCGCGCTTGCGACCCGAGGCAATGCGGACGGTCTTCTTCTTGGCTTTGGAGGAGGTGGCCATGGGGCAGCGGTTGTTCGGATGAGAAGCCCGCGAGTATAGCAGGACCGGGCGGATCGTCAGCGTCGGCCAGCGCCACGTGAGTATCCACTCCTATACTGCGCCCACATTGCCCCATCCCACTGCATGAACCTGCTGCGTGCCGCGTCCGTCGTCTCCCTGCTGACGCTGGCGTCGCGCATCACCGGTCTGGTGCGCGAGCAGATGGTGGCCGCCGCCTTCGGCGCCAGCGTGCTGACGGACGCCTTCAACGTCGCCTTCCGCATCCCCAACCTGCTGCGCCGGCTGTTCGCGGAAGGGGCGTTCTCGCAGGCCTTCGTGCCGCTGCTGGCCGAGTGCCGCACGCGCGAGGGGGAGGACGCGACGCGCCGCCTGGTCGACGCGGTCGCGACGGTGCTGGCCTGGGTGCTGCTCGCGGTCTCGCTGCTGGGCGTGCTGGCGGCGCCGGCGCTGGTCTGGCTGATGGCCCAGGGGCTGCAGCAAAGCGGCGGCTTCGACGTCGCGGTCGGCCTGACGCGCTGGATGTTCCCCTACATCTTCTTCATGTCGCTGGTCGCGCTCTCGGCTGGCGTTCTGAACACCTGGCGGCGCTTCGCGGTGCCGGCGGCCACGCCGGTGCTGCTGAACCTGAGCTTCATCGCCGCGGCCGGGCTGCTCGCGCCGCGGCTGCGCGCCTGGGGCATCGAGCCGATCTACGCGCTCGCCGTCGGCGTGATGGTCGGTGGCGCGCTGCAACTGGCGGTGCAGCTGCCGGCGCTGGCGCGCATCGGCATGCTGCCGCGCATCGGCATCGGCCCCGCCGCCTGGCGTGCGGCCTGGAACCATCCGGGGCTCGGCCGGGTGCTGCGCCAGATGGCGCCGGCGGTGCTGGGCGTGTCGGTCGCCCAGATCTCGCTGCTGATCAACACCCAGATCGCCTCGCAGCTCGGGGCGGGCGCGGTGTCCTGGCTGAGCTATGCCGACCGGCTGATGGAGTTCCCGACCGCGCTGCTCGGCGTCGCGCTCGGCGTCGTGCTGCTGCCCCAGCTCTCCGCGACCCAGGCCGAGGGCGACACCGAGCGCTATGCAGCGTTGCTCGACTGGGGGCTGCGCCTGGTGCTGCTGCTGGCGCTGCCCTGCGCGGTGGCGCTGCTGGTGTTCCCGCAGGCCCTCGTCGCGGTGCTCTACCACCGCGGCGCCTTCGGTGCCCACGATGTGGAGCAGACCGTCACCGCGCTGATGGGCTATGGCGCCGGCCTGATGGGACTGATCGCGCTGAAGGTGCTGGCGCCCGGCTATTACGCGAGGGGGGATGTGCGCACGCCGGTCAAGATCGCGATCGTCGTGCTGCTGCTCACCCAGGCGATGAACCTCGCCTTCGTGCCCTGGCTCGGCCACGCGGGGCTGGCGCTGGCGATCGGCTGCGGCGCGCTGGTCAACGCCAGCTGGCTGCTGCTGGGGCTGCACCGGCGTGGCAGCTGGCGACCGCAGCCGGGCTGGGTGGGGTTCGGGCTGCGCGTCGTCGTCGCCGCGGCGCTGATGGGGGCCTTGCTGGCCTGGTCGGCGCGCACGCACGACTGGGTCGCGCTGGGCGCGCACGAGGCCGGGCGCGCCGGTCTGCTCGCCGCGGTGCTGGCCGGCGCGGCGCTGCTGTACTTCGGGGTGCTGGCACTGCTCGGCCTGCGCCCGCGCGACTTCGCTCGACGGGGCTGAACCGCACTTGCCGGCGCGTCCCCACCGCCTACACTGAGCCATGGCCAAGCCCTACCTGACCGCGGCGCCGAGTGCGATCGAGCACTTTGCCGCGCTGGTGGCCGACGACGCGGGTTTCCCGCTGACCGAGGCGGCCGCTGCCATCGCCCACATCGAGCACCCTCAGCTCGACGTGCAGGCGGTGCTGGCCGACATCGACGCGCTGGCCGACAAGCTGGGCCAGCGCATCCCCGCCGACGCGGTGCCGGTGCAGCGGCTGCGCTGGCTGAACCGCTACTTCTTCCACGAGCTCGGCTTCGCCGGCAACGTCAATGACTACTACAGCAGCGCCAACAGCTACCTGCACGAGTTGCTGCGCACGCGCCGCGGCATCCCGATCTCGCTCGCGGTGCTCTACATCGAGCTGGCCCAGCAGATCGGCCTGACCGCGCGGGGCATCGCCTTCCCCGGTCACTTCCTCGTCAAGGTGCGCATGCCCCAGGGCGAGGTGATCCTCGATCCGTTCACCGGCCAGTCGCTGTCGCGCGACGAGCTCGAGGAGCGCCTCGTGCCCTACAAGCGCCGCCAGGGGCTGCTCGGCGAGTTCGACATGCCGCTCGGGCTGTTCCTGCAGTCGGCCTCGCCGCGCGAGGTGATCGCGCGGATGCTGCGCAACCTCAAGGAGATCCACCGCGCCGCCGAGGACTGGGGCCGGCTGCTCGCGGTGCAGCAGCGCCTCGTGATCCTGCTGCCGCGCGACTGGGACGAGCGCCGCGACCGCGGCCTGGCGCATGCCGAGCTCGGCGCCTGGGACGCGGCGGCCGACGACCTCGATGCCTACCTCGACCACAGCCCGCAGGCCGAGGACCGGCGCGCGATCGCCGAGCGCGCCGCCGAGTTGCGCGCCCAGGGACGGCCGCGGCTGCATTGAGCCGCCGGTCGCCGCATAAACTTCGGCGCGGCGCCCGGCTGCGGCGCCATGTCGCCCATGGGCCGATGGCCCGATCCCGATGACCCTGACCCCTGCTCAGACCCAAGGCCTGGCCTGGCTCGCGATCGCCGCGCTGACCGCGCTGGCGCTGTGGCTGCTCGGCCCGGTGCTGACGCCCTTCGTCGTCGCGCTGGTGCTCGGCTACGCGCTGCACCCGGTGGTCGACGCGCTGGTGCGGCGGCGCTGGCCGCGCGCGCTGGCGGTCGGCCTCGTCGAGCTGCTCGCGCTGCTGACCGTGCTGGCGCTGGTGCTGCTGGTGCTGCCGATCCTGGTCAAGAACCTGCCGGCGCTGCGCGACCAGATTCCAGTGCTGATGGCGCGCTTCGACGCCTGGTTGCGGCCGTTGGCGGCCCAGCTCGGCGTCGAGCTGTCGCTCGATGTCGCCAGCGTGCGCGAGTTCGTGCTGACCCACCTGTCCGACAACACCGAGGGCTGGTTCAAGGCCGCGCTCGGCTCGCTGCGCATCGGTGGCAGCTTCGTGCTCGGCCTGGTCGGCACCGCGGTGCTGCTGCCGGTGGTCCTGTTCTACGTCCTGATGGACTGGTCGCGCATCGTCGCGCGCGCGCAGGCCGTGGTGCCGCCGCGCTACCGATCGGCCTTCGACGGCTTCATGGCCGAGTGCGACCACATGCTCGGGCAGTACCTGCACGGCCAGCTGCTGGTGATGGGCATCCTGGCGGTGTTCTACAGCGTCGCCCTGGCGCTGTTCGGCCTGGATCTCGCGCTGCCGGTGGGCGTGTTCACCGGCCTGGCGATCTTCATTCCCTATGTCGGCTACGGGCTGGGCTGCGTGCTCGCGCTGCTGGCCGGACTGCTCGAGTTCGGCGGCGGCTACGGGCTGGTGATGGTGCTGGTGGTCTACGGCCTCGGCCAGCTGATCGAGAGCTTCTGGCTGACGCCGCGGCTGGTCGGCGAGCGCATCGGCCTGCACCCGCTGGTGGTGATCTTCGCGCTGCTCGCCTTCGGCCAGCTGTTCGGCTTCATCGGCGTGCTGATCGCCTTGCCGCTCAGCGCGGTCGGCGTGGTCGCGGTCGGGCGGCTGAAGGCCTGGTACCTGGGCAGCGCGCTCTACACCGGACGTTGATGACGACCTCCACGTGTCCCCAGCGCTGCCCCCCGAGGGGGCGTGCGGCCCTGTCGGGGCGGCCCGGCGAGTGCCGCGCATGAGACAGATCCCGCTGCGCATCGGCCCCGGCCCGGCGCCGACCCTCGAGAACTTCGCGCCGGGCGCCAACGCGGCGGCGCTGGCCTTGCTGCACGAGCGCCCGCTGCCGTCCAGCCTCTACCTCTGGGGGCCGGCCGGCGCCGGCAAGACCCATCTGCTGCGCGCGCTCGCCGCGGCGAGCGCGGGCCCGGCCCTCAGCGGACCAGGGGCCTGGGAGGAGGGCGCCGCGCTGGTGCTGCTCGACGGCTGCGAGCGCTACGACGCCGCCCAGCAGCATGCCGCCTTCGCGCTCTACGTCGAGGCGGCCGCGGCCGGCGTGCCGGTGGTGGCCGCCGGGCGCCTGCCGCCGGTGGACCTGCCGCTGCGCGAGGATCTGCGCACGCGGCTCGGCTCCGGGCCGGTGTTCGCGCTGCAGCCCCTGAGCGACGAGGACACCGCGGCGGTGCTCAAGCGCGAGGCCGCGGGCCGCGGCATCGCGCTGGCCGACGAGGTGCTCGCCTACCTGCTGACCCGCTACGCCCGCGACCTCGGCTCGCTGATGGGGCTGCTCGATGCGCTCGACGCCTTCTCGCTGGCCGAGAAGCGCGCCGTCACCGTGCCGCTGTTGAAGAAGATGCTGGCCGAACAGGCCGCCCAGGACCTCCCCGCATGAATCTCTGCCTGTTCGACCTGGACCACACGCTGCTGCCGATCGACTCCGACCACGCCTGGGGCGAGTTCGTCGTCACCCTGGGCTGGGCCGAGGCGGCCGCCCAGCGCGCCGAGAACGACCGCTTCTACGCCGCCTACCAGGACGGCACGCTCGACATCCACGCCTATGTCGAGTTCGCCACCCGCGCCTGGCGCGGCCGCGCGCCGGCCGAGCAGGCAGCGGCGCAGGCGCGCTTCGTCACCGAGGTGATCGGCCCGGCGATCCGCCCGGCGGCGCGGGCGCTGGTCGAGCGCCACCGCGACGAGCTGTGCGCGATCGTCACGGCCACCAACGAGTTCGTCACGCGCCCGATCGCCGAGCTGTTCGGCGTCGAGGCCCTGATCGCGATCGAACTCGATCGCGATGCCCGCGGCGCCGCCACCGGACGCATCCGCGGCGTGCCGTCCTTCCGCGAGGGCAAGATCCGGCGTGTCGAGCAATGGCTGGCCGCCCAGGGCCGGCATGTGCAAGACTTCGAGCGCGTCACGGTCTACAGCGACTCGCCCAACGACCTGCCGCTGCTGGAGCTTGCCACCCATCCCGTCGCGACGAATCCGTCCGCGGCGCTCGAGGCCATCGCGCGCGAGCGCGGCTGGTCCATCCTGAACCTGTTCCCATGATCAAGAAGTTCATCAACCGACTGCTCGGCAAGGACGAGGCGCTGCCCCAGGGCGGCAAGCCGCGCTCCGGCAAGCGCGTCGAGGTGCCGCAGGCCGAGCACGGCATCGACCCGGCGCTGGTCGACGACAAGGCGCGCAAGGTCGTCGAGACGCTGCAGGACGCCGGCTATCAGGCCTACATCGTCGGCGGCGCGGTGCGCGACATGCTGCTGGGCCACCGGCCCAAGGACTTCGACGTCGCCACCGACGCGACGCCCGAGCAGGTCAAGGCGTTGTTCCGGCGCGCCTTCATCATCGGCCGGCGCTTTCGCATCGTGCACGTGGTCTACGGTCGCGGGCGCGAGCACGAGGTGATCGAGGTCTCGACCTTCCGTGCCTACCTCGACGCCGCCGCGGCCGAGCAGGTCGATGGCAACGAGAAGACCAGCAAGGCCGAGCTGCAGGGCAAGAGCCATGTCGTCGACGCCAGCGGCCGCGTGCTGCGCGACAACGTCTGGGGCCCGCAGGACGAGGATGCCGCGCGCCGCGACTTCACCGTCAACGCGCTCTACTACGACCCGCGCACGCAGGTCGTGGTCGACTACCACGGCGGCATCGGCGATGCGAAGAAGCGCCTGCTGCGCATGATCGGCGACCCGGCGGCGCGCTACCGCGAGGACCCGGTGCGCATCATCCGCGCAATCCGCTTCGCCGCGAAGCTCGGCTTCGAGATCGAGCCCAAGACGCTCAAGCCGCTGCGCGAGAGCGCGGCGCTGCTGGAAGCGGTGCCGATCTCGCGCCAGTTCGACGAGATGATCAAGCTGCTGCAGACCGGGCATGCGATCCAGTCGATCGAGCAGCTGCGCAAGCACGGCCTGCTCGGCGGGCCGAAGCCCGGTCCCTTCCCGCTGCTCGACGCGGTGCTCGCCGACGCCGGCAAGAACCCGGCGCGCGAGGCCTTCATCAATGCCGCGCTGGCCGACACCGACCGCCGCGTCGGCGAGGACAAGCCGGTCGCGCCGAGCTTCCTGCTCGCCTGCCTGCTGTGGCACGAGGTGCTGGCCGGCTGGCAGCGCCGCAAGGCGCAGGGCACGGCACCGTTCCCGGCGCTGCAGGAGGCGGTCGACGCGGTGTTCGACGCGCGCATCGGCGACATCTCCGGACGCGGCAAGCTCGGCACCGACATGCGCGAGATCTGGCTGATGCAGCCGCGCTTCGAGCGCCGCACCGGCAGCGGGCCGCTGAGCCTGGTCGAGCAGCCGCGCTTCCGTGCCGGTTTCGACTTCCTGCGCCTGCGCGCCGACACCGGCGAAGTGGCCGAGGACCTGGCCGAATGGTGGGAGGACTTCTCGCTGGGCAGCGACGAGGAACGCAGCGCCTTGCTCGAGGAGGCGCGCGCGCGCCAGCAGCCGCGGCGCGTCGCGTCGCCGCGGCGCGTGGCGGCCGCGGCGCCGGCCGAGGCGCCGACGCCTGCGCCGGTGGACGCGAACGGTGATGCGGACGCGGCGGAGGAGGGCGCGGCGCCGCGCAAGCGCCGGCGCCGGCGCCGCAAGAGCAGCGGCGAGCGCGCGGCCGTCGCGCCGGCGGCCGAGGACTGAGCCATGGGGCCGGCGAGCCGCGCCTGGGTCGGCCTCGGGGCCAACCTCGGCGATGCCGCGGCGACGCTGCGCACTGCGGTGCGTGCGCTCGCCGCGCTGCCCGACACCCGGCTGGCGGCGCTGTCCTCGGTGTGGCGCACCGCGCCGATCGACGCGAGCGGTCCCGACTACCTGAACGCGGTCGTCGCGCTGGACACCGCGCTCGCACCCGAGGCACTGCTGGCGGCGCTGCAGCGCATCGAGCTCGAGCACGGCCGCGAGCGGCCCTACCGCAACGCGCCGCGCACGCTCGACCTCGACCTGCTGCTGCACGGCGCCGCGCGCCGCGCCACCCCGGCGCTGACCCTGCCGCACCCGCGCCTGCGTGAGCGTGCCTTCGTGCTCGTGCCGCTGCTCGAGATCGACCCGGCGCTGGCCGACCCCGACGGCAGGCCGCTGGCCGAGGCGCTGCCCGCGGTCGCCGGCCAGCGCCTCGAGCGTCTGGCGCTGCGCCTCGATGCCGACGCCGCATGAGCAGCGCGCTGCCCATCTCGCTGCAGACCACTGTGTTGCTGGTCTGCTCGAACGTCTTCATGACCTTCGCCTGGTACGGCCACCTGAAGAACCTGGCCGACAAGCCTTGGTACGCGGCCGCGCTGATCAGCTGGGGCATCGCGCTGTTCGAGTACCTGCTGCAGGTGCCGGCCAACCGCATCGGCGTGCAGCAGTTCAGCGTCGGCCAGCTCAAGATCATGCAGGAGGTCATCACGCTGTCGGTGTTCGTGCCCTTCGCGGTCTGGTACCTGGACGAGCCGCTGAAGCTCGACTACCTGTGGGCCGGGCTGTGCCTGGTCGGCGCCGTCTACTTCATGTTCCGCTCCGCCTGATGCGCTTTCGCCATATCGTCGTCGAGGGGCCGATCGGCGTCGGCAAGACCACGCTGGCGCGCGCGCTCGCGGCGCACTGGGGGGCGCGGCTGGTGCTCGAGCAGCCGCTCGAGAATCCCTACCTGGCACGTTTCTACGAGCACCTGCGCGGCCATGGCAGCGGCCGCGGCAACCCGCTGGCGCTGCAGACCCAGCTCAATTTCCTGTTCCAGCGCATCGAGCAGCTCAAGGAGCTGAGCCAGCCGGGCATGTTCGAGAGCGGCGTCATCAGCGACTTCCTGTTCGCCAAGGACGCGATCTTCGCGCTGCTCAACCTCGGCGACGAGGACCTGGCGCTGTACCGCCAGATCTACCGCCGCCATGCCGACCAGGCGCCGGTGCCCGACCTGGTGATCTGGCTGCAGGCCGAGCCGGACACACTGCTCGCGCGCGTGCGCCAGCGCGGCCTGGCGATGGAGCGCCACATCGGCGAGCCCTATCTGCGCGCGCTGTGCGACGCCTACCTGCGCCACTTCGCCAGCCACCCGCAGCTGCCGGTGCTGGCGATCAACACCGAGGCCTTCCATCCGGCCGAGGACGGGGTCGACTTCCAGCGGCTGCTCGAGCGCATCGACGCCTTCGCGGGCGGCTTCGAGTTCTACGATCCGCCGGACCGGCCGCGCCACCTGCAGCCGCTGCCGCGCCGGCACGCCTGACACGCCTGACACGCCTGACACGCCTG
>DATMJX010000275.1:0-4170 GCA_035553715.1 Methylibium sp. | reverse complement strand
GCGCGGCGCCGACATCGCGGCCTTCGAACACCACCCGGCTCAGCGCGCGGCCGTGCACGTCCGTCGCCTCGACGTCCACGACGACCTGTCGGCCGGACACGCGCTGCTTCAGTGCGTCACGCGCCTGGGCACCATGCGGCTGGCAGCGCTCCGGCGCGTCGAGGCCGATCAGCCGCAGTTTCAGGCGCTTCCCGCGCGGCTCCTCCGCCGTCGGCACGCTGCGCACCCACAGGGTGTCCCCGTCGCTCACATGCGTGACCTGGGCCTCGAACCCGGCGCCGGCCGGTGTCGTCGCGCCGAGCAACAGCCCCAACGCCCCGACCCGGTACCAGGCCGTCGCTGCGGTCAAGCGCCGTCCTAGCCCGTGCGCCCGACGATCGACGCGGTGGCCATCAGCTCCTCGAGCAGCGCCATCGAGACCCTGCCGGACACGGCGTAGGGATCGAGCGCCGGCTTCTCGCTGTACTTCAGCAGGACCGAGGGGTTGACCTTGGCCAAGTTGACCTGGCCCATCGTCCAGTGCGCGAAGCGGCGTTCGGTGACCTCCTCGAACAGCAGCACCGCGACGTCGCGGTGCCGCGGGTCACGCACGATGTCGCCATACAGCGCGTTGACCACCTCGCGGCCCCCCTCGAGCACCTGCATGAACACATCGCCGCCATGGCACAGGATGCCGGTGATGCCGAGCGCCGGGTTGTGGTGGCGCGACTGCGCCAGGATCGAGTCGATCGCCTCCGGCGTCACTGCCGCGGCAGCGCGGCTGGCATAGAGCAGTCGCACCAGCATGCTCACCCCCGCCGGGTGTTGACCAGCGCGAGAAATTCGCGCCGCAGGTTCGCGTCCTTCAGGAAGCTGCCACGCATCACGCTGTTGACCATCTTCGAATCGAGATCGCGCACACCCCGCCACTGCATGCAGAAGTGGTCGGCCTCCATCACGACGGCCAGTCCATCGGGGCTCATCTTGTCCTGCAGCAAGTCGGCCACCTGGGTCACGGCCTCCTCCTGGATCTGCGGGCGGCTCATGATCCATTCGGTCAGGCGCGCGTACTTGGACAGGCCGATCAGGTTGGAGTGCTCGTTGGGCATCACGCCGATCCAGACCCGTCCCATGATCGGGCAGAAGTGGTGCGAGCAGGCACTGCGCACCGTGATCGGCCCGACGATCATCAGCTCGTTCAGGCGCTCGACGTTCGGGAACTCGGTGACCGGCGGCTCAGGCGTGTAGCGGCCCTTGAACACCTCGTTGACATACATCTTCGCGACGCGGCGCGCGGTGTCCTGGGTGTTGTGGTCGTTCTCGGTGTCGATCACCAGGCTGTCGAGCACACCGCGCATCTTGCCGGCGACCTCGTCGAGCAGCCGCTCGAGTTCACCCGGCTCGATGAAGGCGGCGATGTTGTCGTTGGCGTGGAAGCGCTCGCGGCTGGCCTTGATCCGCTCGCGGATCCGCACCGACACGGGCGTGCCGTCGTTGCCGGTGCCGGGCGCAGGCACGACCGCGTGCAGCGGCGTGCCGAGGGGCTTCGGAGCATTCATGGCCGCGATCCTAACGTTTCGCGCCCGCCGCCACGGCCAACAGGGACTCCGGCGTGGCGCCCCCTCGTGCCGCTGGCTGCTCAGCCGCCCGCGAGGCGGCTGCGCACCTTGCCAGCCAGGCGCACCGCCTTGTCGATCGCCCGCACCGCGATCGGCGGAGCCCAGTCCTGCAGATACTGACGCCCCCGCAGGCGCCGCGCCGTGGCCTGCACCTCGGCGGCATCGCCAGGGCGGGCCTGGTACATCGTCGACAGATGCGGCACCTCGCGGTAGATCGCACGCGAGGCGGTGTAGTAGTACAGCGCGATCGAACGCCGCTTCACCCCGGGGGGGCAGGCCAGCGGGTCCGGGTGGCCGTGGTAGGTGTCGGCGTCGGTGTTGAACACCACGCAGCGGTTGAGCAACGGCGCGACCGAGCGCTCGCAGCGCTTCATGCCGCGATCCCACAGCTCCAGCCGGCCGCCCCACTCATCACGCCAATCCTCGTTCAGGTAGATCAGCATGTTCAGGCGGCGCTGCAGGTGCAGCTGGTCGTTGATGCGGAAGTCGGCGTGGATGCCGAGCAGGCCGCCTGTGGAGATCTCGTGGAAGCCCCCCCCCGAAAAATAGGGATCGGGCAGCAGGGCTTCGATGCCGGTCAAACCCTCGAGGAACTGCAGCACCGGGCGCGAATTGAAGAAGTGGAACAGCTCGCGCATCTCGGCATCGCAGTCCTCCGGGAGGATCTGGCGCTTGTGCTGGCCGGCATAGCCGATCTCGAAATTGGTGTCCGAGGGCAGCGGCGCCGCCGGGAAGTGCTCGAGCACCTGCCGCACCAGCCTCTCGGGGAGGATGCCGTCGATCACGATGTGCGGGAAGGGCTGCGCGCGGACGTAGTCGTCGTGCAGCAGCGCCCCCAGCGCGCGTGCCTCCGTGGCATCCATCCTCAGCCCGTTGCGGTGGTCGATCGGCAGGGTCGCGGCGCTGATGTCCATGGTGTTGCGGGCGGCTGCGCGGCCGCGATGTTCAGTGGCCCTATGGTGCCACGCAGCCCGCCCCGCATTCGCGGGGCCGGGCCCTCAGTAGCGCACCGTCGCCCCGGCCAGCCGCAGGTAGACGCCGGCCGCCCAGGCGACGAAGCCCCGTCGCAACAGGCGCCGCCAGCCAGCCAGTCGCATCGGCGCGGTGACCTCGGTTGCGGCGGCGAAATCACGCTCGAGCTCACGCGCCAGCGTCGCGGCGAAGCCGCGGTCGCGCACCGCGAGGTTGGCCTCCAGATTGACGAGCAGTGACAGCGGATCGATGTTGGAACTGCCGACGGTCGCCCAGTAGTCGTCGACGCGGGCGACCTTGGCATGCAGGAAGGCCGGCGTGTACTCGAAGATGCGCATGCCATGCGCCAGCATCTCGTCATAGAGCACGCGCGCCGCGAGCGCCGCGAAACGGTAGTCGGCCTTGCCCTGCAGCAGCAGCCGCACCCGGACGCCGCGCTGTGCCGCCTCGATCAGCGCGCGGCGGAACTCGCGGCCGGGGTAGAAATAAGGCGAGACGAGGTCGATGCGTTCGCGCGCGCTGCGCAGCGCATCGATGTAGTGGCGCTCGATGCTGCGCCGCTGGCGCAGGTTGTCGCGCACGATCAGCGCGGCGCGCACCGACGCGAGCGCTGCCTCCGAGGCCGCGCGCCGCGACGCCGGCCGCATCGACAGCCGCATGCGCTCGAGCAGGCGCCGCGCACGGACGAGTGGTCGGCGGCTGCGCGCGATCCCGCGCACCTCGTCGCGCCAGTCCCGCCCGAAGGCCGCACGCGACCACATGGCGCGCACCGTGTGCTCGATCGGCGTGACCACCGGGCCGCGTGCACGCACCGCATAGTCGAGCCGGGGCTGCTCACTCCAGCCGTGGTGCAGGTCGTGGCGGTCGTCGATCAGGTTGATGCCACCGACGAAGCCGATCTGGCCGTCGACCACGCACAGCTTGTGGTGCAGCCGCCGCAGCGCCCCCGGCTGCAGCCAGCTCCACCAACCATGCATCGGCCGGAACACCGCCAGCGCCACACCGGCCGGCTCGAGCCAGCCGCGCACCGTCTCGAGCGCGTGCTGGCTGCCGAATCCGTCGACCACGACGCGCACGCGCACGCCGCGTCGCGCGCACACCGCCAGCGCCTCGGCGACCGCACGCGCCGCGTCATCGCTGTCGAAGATGTACGTGGCCAGCCAGACCTCGTGCAGCGCCCGCCCGATCGCCTCGCACATCGCCGGGAACAAGGCCTCCCCGCCGCGCAGCAGCATGACCTCGTTGCCGCCGGTGAACACGGCGCGCGGCTGCGCATACCAGACCTCGGGCGGCGGGGTGGACCGGCGCGCACGCCGCATGCTCAGGTCCCGGCGAGCTCGAACTCGGCCACCAGCGGCAGGTGGTCGGACATGCGCGCCCAGCTCGCCCCGCGCGGCACGAAGGTCGAGGCGCAGCGCAGCCCGCGGGTGTAGATGCGGTCGAGCGCAAACACCGGGGCGAGCGACGGGAAGGTCAGGCTGCGATGCTGACTGGCCGCACCGCCGGACGGGGCGCGCGCGCGCGTCAGTCCGGCCTCGCGCAGCGCACCATCGAGGCGCTCACCCCAGTCGTTGAAGTCCCCCGCCACCAGCAACGGCAC
>DATMJX010000274.1:0-11483 GCA_035553715.1 Methylibium sp. | reverse complement strand
TCGCCTGCGTCAGACCGAGCGCGCGGGCCGCGTGCTCGGCGCCCAGCTTCGCGGCCTGCACGTCCAGGCGCTGGGCCATCGCGCGACGTTCGAGGTCGGGCAGCTCGTCGGCCTGGGCGGGCAGATCGGGAAGCCGCCCGGGCAGCGTGAACGCGGTCTGCTCGCCCCACAGGCCGAGCGCGCGGGCCAGGCGCTCGCGCGCCGCGACCCGGGCGCGCTCGGCGTGCGCGAGATTCAGCGTCGCCTCGGCGTGGAAGCCCTGCTCGCGCAGGCGTTGCAGCGCGCTGAAGTTGCCCACCTCGCCCATGCGGCGCGCCAGCTCGGCGCCGGCCTCGGCGGCCTCGCGCACCTGGGCCAGGTAGCGCACCGTCTCCTCGGCCGCGACCGCCTGCACCTGGGCCTTGCGTGCCTCGCCGGCCACCGCGAGCACCTGCAGCACGGCCAGGCGCTGGGCCTGCTCGAGGCGCTTCGCCTCGCGCTCGCGCACCCAGGGCGCCGTGAGCAGCCGCAGCAGGTCCAGGTGCAGGCTGCGCTCGATCTCCACCGTGTCGCCGCGCTCGAGCCGCGCGTAGCCGAAGCCGGGGTTGGGCAGCCGCAGCGCCTGCACGACCTCGGCCTCGGTGATGCCGAGCTGCTCGAAGGCGGCCTGCAGACCGCGGTGGTTCAGCAGCGCCACCTGCACCGCCGTGTCCGCGCTCAGCGGTCGGGCGAGCAGCTCGGCGACCCGCGCGTCGGCCGCGGCGCGCTGCGCGGGGCTGCGGATCCAGGCGGGGGATTCGCCGAGGTGCTCCCGCGCGGTCTGCTCGACCGGGCCGAAACCGCGGTCGGGGCTGAGGTTCGCGCAGCCGGTCAGCGCCAGCGCCAGCATGGCCATCGGCCAGAAGCGTCCCTGCATCGTGCCTCCTCAGTGAGGGTGTGAGTGCGCCGGCGTGGAGGACGGCTGCGACGCGCCGGGGGCCGGTGCATGGGCCTCGCGGGCGTAGCTGCGCCAGCCGCCGATGCGCTCGACGGTGGCGTTCGAGGCCCGCCACGATGCAAGGGCCGGCTCGCCCGGGCGGCGGTGGCCGGTGACCACCGATTCGTGCCGCAGCGCTGGCACGGCCGCCGTGGCGTCCAGTGGATCGGGGGGCGCCTGGGCCAGCGCGGCGGCGGCCAGACCCAGCAGCGGCGCAGGGCGCAGCAGACGGAGGAATGCGGACATGGGAACCTCGCTCGACAGCCGTGGACCCGCGGCCGCGCGGCGGCCAGGGCGACGGGTGGGGACGGTGCGGGCCGCTCGGGCCCGCACCGCGCGGATCAGGCGAGGCAGACGCGGGGAGGTCGCTCGAGACCGCCGATCAGGCGGCGGCCGGTGTCCTGCGCGGCGATCGGCCGTGGCGGCGCGACCGGCAGGTGGAGGGTCACGACAGGGAGCGCCGCGGGCAGGGCCAGTGTCGCGTGGCACCAGTCGCAGGACTGGCAGGTCCCCAGGCTGGCGGCCGGCGTGCCCGGCAGTCCCATGGCGCCGACTGCCCAGCCGCGCAGGGGCAGCAGGGCCATCATCAGCCAGAGGATCCAGGTCGCGCGCCGCATGGTCGACAGTGTAGGTCGACCATGCGAGCGCCGCGAGACCCCGGAAGTTCCGTCGCGCCGGGCGAGCCCCGGCTGCGCGGAGGGTGAACCCTAGAATTCGGCACCACCGACGCTCCGACCCGCATCCCGCCATGGCCATGCCCGATCCCGCCGACACCCTGTCCTCCATCGCGCCGCGCGACAAGGCCGAGATCCTGGCCCAGGCGCTGCCCTACATCCGCAAGTTCCACGGCAAGACCCTGGTCATCAAGTACGGCGGCAACGCGATGACCGACCCGGCGCTGCAGCAGGACTTCGCCGAGGACGTGGTGCTGCTCAAGCTCGTCGGCATGAACCCGATCGTCGTGCACGGCGGCGGGCCGCAGATCGACGATGCGCTGGCGCGCGTCGGCAAGAAGGGCACCTTCATCCAGGGCATGCGGGTGACCGACGAGGAGACGATGGAGGTCGTCGAGTGGGTGCTCGCCGGCCAGGTGCAGCAGGACATCGTCGGCCTGATCAACGCCGCCGGCGGCAAGGCCGTGGGCCTGACCGGCCGCGACGGCGGGCTGATCCGCGCGCAGAAGCTGAAGATGCTCGACAAGAACGACCCGAGCATCGAGCACGACGTCGGCCAGGTCGGCGACATCACCGCGATCGACCCGGCGGTCGTCAAGGCGCTGCAGGACGACCAGTTCATCCCGGTCGTCAGCCCGATCGGCTTCGGCGAGCACAACGAGAGCTACAACATCAATGCCGACATGGTCGCGAGCAAGCTCGCGACGGTGCTGAAGGCCGAGAAGCTGCTGCTGCTGACCAACACGCCGGGCGTGCTCGACAAGGCCGGCCAGCTGCTGACCAACCTGAGCGCGCGCGAGATCGACGAGCTGTTCGCCGACGGCACGATCAGCGGCGGCATGCTGCCCAAGATCGCCGGCGCGCTGGACGCGGCCAAGAGCGGCGTCAACGCGGTGCACATCATCGACGGCCGCGTGCCGCATGCGATGCTGCTGGAGATCCTGACCGATCAGGCCTACGGCACGATGATTCGTTCCCACTGAAGGACCGGAGCGTGTCCCGAGCGCGGTCGGCCCGCCGCCGGGCCGCCCCAAGGCGGGCCGCGCCCCCTCGGGGGGCAACGCAGGTGCACAGCGCCAAGCGTGGGGGCTCCGTCACGTGGCTGTTCGACCTCGACAACACGCTGCACGACGCCTCGCACGCGGCCTTCGGGCTGCTCGACGCGGCGATGAACGACTACATCGAGCGCGAGCTGCAGGTCGCCCCCGAGCGGGCCAACCACCTGCGGCTCGAGTACTGGCGCCGCTACGGCGCGACGCTGCTCGGCCTGGAGCGCCACCACGGCATCCGCGCCGCGCATTTCCTCGAGCACACCCACCGCCTGCCCGGACTCGAGGACCGGCTGCGCTGCCACGCGCACGACCGCGCCGCGCTGGCGCGGCTGCCGGGCCGCAAGATCCTGCTGACCAATGCGCCGGCGAGCTATGCGCGCCGCGTGCTGGCCGCGCTGGACCTGGACGGGGCCTTCGAGGCCCTGCTCAGCATCGAGGACATGCGGGTGTTCGGCCGGCTGCGCCCCAAGCCCGACGTGCGCATGCTGGCGGTCGTGCTGGCGCGGCTGCGGCTGCGGCCCCGGGACTGCGTGCTGGTCGAGGACACGCTTGCCCACCAGCGCGCGGCGCACCGGCTCGGACTGCGCACCGTGTGGATGCAGCGCTATCTGCGCAGCAGTTCACACGGGCCGGAAGTAGGTGCGCGCTTGCGTCGAAAACCCGCGTACGTGTGTGCAAGAATTCGTTCGCTCTTCGAGCTGAGGCCCCTCTTCACCGCGTCGCACCCGCATGTCTGACCTGCCCGACCCCGAGTTGCCGGAGGCCGCGAACGCCGACGAAGCGAGCCCGTCCACCCCGGTGCGCAAGCGCCCCAAGCCGGGCGAGCGCCGCATCCAGATCCTGCAGACGCTCGCGGCCATGCTGGAGCAGCCGGGCGCCGAGCGCATCACCACCGCGGCGCTGTCGGCGCGGCTCGATGTCAGCGAGGCGGCGCTGTACCGCCACTTCGCCAGCAAGGCCCAGATGTTCGAGGGCCTGATCGAGTTCATCGAGACCAGCGTGTTCACGCTGGTCAACCAGATCGTCGAGCGCGATCCCGACCCGCGCGCCCAGGTCCACAAGATGCTCACCGTGCTGCTGCAGTTCGGTGAGAAGAACCCGGGCATGGCGCGGGTGATGGCCGGCGACGCGCTGGTGTTCGAGAACGAACGCCTGATCGCGCGCATGAACCAGTTCTTCGACCGCTACGAGTCGCAGCTGCGCCAGAGCCTGCGCGAGCAAGCCAGTGGCGCCGGCTCCGAGACGCCCACCGTCGACGCGCAGTCCGGCGCCTCGGTGCTGACCGCCTTCGTGCTCGGCCGCCTGCAGCGCTACGCGCGCTCGGGCTTCAAGCGCCTGCCCACCGAGCACCTCGACGCGGCACTGCAGCAGCTCCTCTGAGCGGAGGCGGCCGGCGTCCCGCCGGCCCCTGCTGGCGGCGACCCCGAGGTCGCCGCGTCGCCTCAGGACAGGATCAGCCCCGGCGTGCGCTCCTCGCGCAGGAAGTAGCGGTCGGTGGGCTGCAGGTTGGCGTCGAGCTCGTAGACCAGCGGTACCGCATTGGGCACGCTGACCTGCAGGATCTCCTCGGGCGTCATGCGGTCGAGGTGCATGATCAGCGCGCGCAGGCTGTTGCCGTGCGCCGAGATCAGCAGCCGCTCGCCGCGCCGGATGGCCGGTGCCAGGTCGCTGTCCCACAGCGGCAGCACGCGTGCCACGGTGTCGCGCAGGCATTCGCCCAGCGGCACCTCGCCCGGTGCGAGCTTGGCGTAGCGCGGGTCATGGGCCTGCCAGCGCGGGTCGCTGGCCTCCAGCGGCGGCGGCGCGATGTCGTAGCTGCGTCGCCACAGCCGCACCTGCTCGGCGCCGTGCAGTTCGGCGGTCTCGGCCTTGTCCAGGCCTTGCAGCGTGCCGTAGTGGCGCTCGTTCAGGCGCCACTGCTTGTTCACCGGCAGCCAGACGCGGTCCATCGCGTCCAGGCAGTGCCAGGTGGTCCAGACGGCGCGCTTGAGCACCGAGGTCTCGGCACGGTCGAATTCGAAGCCGGCGGCCTTGAGCCACAGGCCGGCCTGGCGCGCCTGCTCGACGCCCTTGGGCGTGACATCCACATCGGCCCAGCCGGTGAAGCGGTTCTCGAGATTCCACGTCGATTCGCCGTGGCGCAGCAGCACGAGTTGGTACATGGTTGCAAAGGAAGAGTGCAGGAAGTCGGGGCGGCTGCCGGCGGGGCTTGGGGGCGCGAAGCGCGCGCGGCCGGTGCGCGAAGCCCCAGATTCTAGAATCCCAGGCTTTGCTGACCCGCGCGGCCACCCCGCGCCCCCGAAACGTGAGCTTTCTCATCGACAACTGGTACCTGGTGCTGACGGCGCTCGTTTCCGGCGGCCTGCTGCTGTGGCCGGTGCTCTCGCGCGCCGGCGGTGCCGGCCGCGTGTCGGCCGCCGAGGCGGTGACGCTGATCAACCGCGACAAGGCGGTGCTGATCGATGTCGGCGAGCCGGCCGAGTACGCCGCCGGCCACGCGGCGCCGGCGCGCAACATCCCCTTCGGACAGCTCGAGGGCTCGAAGGAGCTGCCGTCGAACAAGACGCTGCCGGTGCTGCTGATCTGCCCGAGCGGTGCGCGCGCGCAGCGTGCCGTCGCGCTGCTGAAGCGGCAGGGTCACGAGCGCGTGCACGCGGTGATCGGCGGCCTGGCGGCCTGGCGCGAGGCGCAGCTGCCGGTCGAGAAGTCGGCCGGCTGACGCAGCCGGCCCGCTGCGGATCGGGAGGCGCCGGTGGTGAAAAACTGCGCGCCCGCGTGCGGCAAGGCGGCGACCCACTGCAGGATAGGGTTGTGACAAGGGCGCGACAATTCGCCACCGCACCAACGCTTCGCTCGCGACCATGTCTGCCGTCCGCATGTACACGACCCAGGTCTGCCCGTTCTGCCAGCGGGCCAAGATGCTGCTGAAGCAGCGCGGCGTGCAGGCGATCGAGGAGATCCGGATCGATCTCGACCCGACGCAGCGCACGCGCATGGTCGAGATCACCGGCCGGCGCACGGTCCCCCAGATCTTCATCGGCGACACCCATGTCGGCGGTTTCGACGATCTGCACGCCCTCGACCACCGCGGCGCGCTGCTGCCGCTGCTGCAGAGCGCGGCCGCCTGACGGGGCGGGCGCGGCGGTTTCGCTGCGACATAATCGCTGCGCCCTGACCGGGCCCGCCCTGCGGGCCCTTTGCTTTTTTGCGCGGGCCGCGCGTGGCGCGGTCGCGCTCCCTGCCGACGGATGTCCACCATGGCCGACCAAGAACTAGCCCCCGTGTTCCAGATCCAGCGCGTCTACCTGAAGGACGCCTCGCTCGAGCAGCCGAACTCGCCGAAGATCCTGCTCGAGTCGGCGCAGCCGCAGGTCGACATCAACCTGGCGGTCGCCGCCGACCCGGTGGCCGAGGGCATCTACGAGATCACGGTGTCGGCCACCGTGACGACCAAGGTCGGCGACAAGACGCTGTTCCTGGTCGAGGCCAAGCAGGCCGGCATCTTCGAGATCCGCAACCTGCCGCAGGACCAGGTCAGCCCGGTGCTCGGCATCGCCTGCCCGGGCATCGTCTACCCCTACCTGCGCGCGACCGTGGCCGACCTGATCACGCGTGCCGGCTTCCCGCCGGTGCACCTGTCCGAGGTCAACTTCCAGGCCATGTACGAGGCCCAGCTGCAGGCCCAGCAGCAAGGCGGCGCGGTCAACGGCAACGGCGCGCACGCCGCGGCCTGACGCCGGGCGGCTGCACGCATGAAGATCGCGGTCCTCGGCGCCGGCGCCTGGGGCACCGCGCTGGCCGTGAGCACCGCGGCGCGGCATGACACGCTGCTGTGGGCGCGCGACGCGGCCCAGGTCGCCGAGATCGCCGCGACGCGCCGCAACCGGCGCTACCTGCCCGAGATCGAGCTGCCCGCGGCGCTCGCGGTCGGTGCCGACCTCGACGCGGCGCTCGCGCACGCGGGCCGCGACGGCCTGGTCGTGATCGCGACGCCGACCTCGGCGCTGCGCGCGATGCTGGCGCGCGCGGCCGCCGGGGGCGCCGGGCTGTGGTGGCTGTGCAAGGGCTTCGAGGCCGGCAGCGGCGCGCTCGGCCACGAGATCGCGCGCGAGGTCGCGCCCGCGGCGCGTGCCGGCGTGCTGTCAGGCCCGAGCTTCGCGCTCGAGGTCGCGCGCGGCCAGCCGACTGCGCTGGTCGCGGCCAGTGCCGACGCGGCACTGGCGCGCCAGGCGGTCGAGGCCTTCCACGGCGAGTCGCTGCGCGTCTACACCTCGGCCGACCCGGTCGGCGTCGAGGTGGGCGGGGCGGTCAAGAACGTGATCGCGATCGCCACCGGCATCGCCGACGGCCTGCCCTCGGCGGGCGGCAGCGGCCTGGGCCTGAACGCGCGCGCCGCATTGATCACCCGCGGGCTGGCCGAGACCAGCCGGCTCGGCTTGGCGCTGGGTGCGCGCGCCGACACCTTCATGGGCCTGTCCGGCCTCGGCGACCTGGTGCTGACCGCCACCGGTGCGCTGTCGCGCAACCGCCGGGTCGGCCTGGAGCTGGCCACGGGCCGTGCGCTGGCCGACGTGCTGCACGACCTCGGCCATGTCGCCGAGGGCGTCTACAGCGCGCCGACGGTGTTGGCGCGGGCCCGCTCGCTCGGCGTCGAGATGCCGATCACCGAAGCGGTGGTCGCGGTGCTGCAAGGCCGGCTGCGGCCGGCCGAGGCGGTCGTGCAGCTGATGCGCCGCGATGCGCGCGCCGAGACGCCACACGGCTGAGGCCGCGATGCCGCGCTTCGCCGCGAACCTGTCGATGCTCTTCACCGAGCGGCCCTTCCTGGACCGCTTCGCGGCGGCGGCGGCGGCCGGTTTCCGGGCGGTCGAGTGCCAGTTTCCCTATGACTGGCCTGCCGAGTCGATCCGGGCGCGGCTCGACGCCAGTGCGCTGAGCCTCGTGCTGCACAACCTGCCGGCCGGCGACTGGGCCGCCGGCGAGCGCGGCATCGCCTGCCTGCCGGGCCGCGAGGCCGAGTTCCGCGCCGGGGTCGCGCGCGGGATCGCCTACGCACGCACGCTCGGCGCGCCGCGCCTGAACTGCCTGGCCGGCCTCGCGCCGGCCGGTGCCGATGCCGGGCTGCTGCGTCGCACCATGGTCGCCAACCTGCGCCACGCCGCCGCCGCGCTGGCCGATGCCGGGCTCGACTTGCTGGTCGAGCCGATCAACACCCATGACATGCCCGGCTTCTGGCTGAACCGCTGGACGCAGGCGCTCGAGCTGATCGACGCGGTCGGCGCGCCCAACCTGAAGCTGCAGTTCGACGCCTATCACGTGGCCGCGATGGGGGATGCGCCGATCCCGGCGCTGAGCGCCTGCCGGGGCCATGTCGGCCACATCCAGATCGCCGACCACCCGGGCCGCCACGAGCCGGGCAGCGGCGCGCTCGGCTGCGCGGCGCTGTTCGCGCACATCGACGCGCTCGGCTACGACGGCCATGTCGGCGCCGAATACCGTCCGGCGGCGGGCACCGAGGCCGGACTCGGCTGGTTCGGCCGCGGCTGAGGGGCGCCCGGCTGTGCACGGCCGTGCGATTGGCGGGCCGCCGGTGTTTTGATAATCGCCGCATGAGCACGCCCGACCCCCGTCAAGACCCGCGCGGCTTCCTGCGCCACCTCTACGACGCCGCGGTGCGGCGCGCGCTGCCGGCGCACAACATCGCCGACTTCCTGCCGCCGCCTCCGAAGGGCCGCACGCTGGTGGTCGGCGCCGGCAAGGCCAGCGGCGCGATGGCCGAGGCGGTCGCGGCGTTGTGGCCGGCCGATGCGCCGCTGTCGGGCCTGGTCGTGACGCGCTACGAGCATGTGCCGCCGGCCTACAAGGCGAAGCCGGGGCGCATCGAGGTCGTCGAGGCGGCCCACCCGGTGCCCGACGCGGCCGGGCTGGCCGCCACCCGGCGCATCGTCGAGCTGACCCGCGGGCTGACGGCCGATGACCTGGTGCTGTGCCTGATCTCGGGCGGGGGCTCGGCGCTGCTGACGCTGCCGGCCGAGGGCATCACGCTCGAGGACAAGCAGGCGATCAACCGCGCGCTGCTCAAGAGCGGCGCGAGCATCGGCGAGATGAACTGCGTGCGCAAGCACCTGTCGGCCGTCAAGGGCGGCCGCCTGGCGGCTCGCTGCGCACCGGCGAAGGTCGTCACACTGCTGATCTCCGACGTGCCCGGCGACGACCCGGACGTGATCGCCTCCGGCCCGACCGTGCCGGATCGCAGCCGCTGCGCCGACGCGCTGGCGATCCTGCGGCGCTACGCGATCGAGGTGCCGCCCGCCGTGCGCGCCGCGCTCGAGGCCGGCACGCTCGAGACGCCCAAGCCCGGCGACGCCTGCTTCGCCGGCCACGAGGTGCGCATGACCGCGACGCCGCAGCAGGCGCTCGAGGCCGCCGCGGCGGTGGCGCGTGCCACCGGCATCGACGCGCACATCCTCAGCGACGAGATCGAGGGCGAGTCGCGCGTCGTCGGCGGCGTGCATGCGGCGCTGGCGCGCCAGGCGCGTCGCCGTGGTCAGCCCTTCAGGACACCCTGCGTGATCCTGTCGGGGGGCGAGACGACGGTGACCGTCAAGGCCAAGGGCGGCCGCGGCGGGCGCGCGACCGAGTTCCTGGTCGGCACGGCGATCGCGCTGCAGGGCGAGCCGGATGTCTACGTGCTGGCGGCCGATACCGACGGCATCGACGGCGTCGAGGACAACGCCGGCGCGATCGTCACGCCCGACACGCTGACACGTGGCATGGCCGCGGGCCTGAAGGCCCAGGCCTGCCTCGATGCCAACGACTGCTACCGCTTCTTCGCCGGCCTCGGCGACCTGGTCACCACCGGGCCCACCTACACCAACGTCAACGACTTCCGTGCGCTGCTGCTGCTGTGAGGCAGGCTGCTGCGCCCGCCTCCCCCTAGGCTGACCCCCCGCTAACCGGTGAGTCGGTCTAGATTTCTCGGGCTCGCAATCTCGCGGGTCTTCGAAGAGAGAGGGGACGAGATGGAACAACGCTTCGATCGTGCGCTGCGCCGCCGCAGCGCGGTGCTGCTGCTGGCCCTGGTGGGGGGCGCGCCGGCCATCGCCGCGCCGGACACCCCGGCCTGCGCAGGCCTGCCGACGCAGGCACAGCTCAAGGACGCCCTGATCGCCGCGCGCAACGCCGCCAACGCCGGCTTCAACCTCGACATGTGGGGCAGCGTCGTCAACCGCGACGGCGTCGTCTGCGCAGTCGCCTACACCGGCGGCAATCGCGGCAGCCAATGGCCGGGCAGCCGGGTGATCTCGGCGCAGAAGGCCTACACCGCCAACGCCTTCAGCCTGCCGGGGCTGGCGCTGGCCACCGGCAACCTGTACGCCGCGGTCCAGCCGGGCGGCAGCCTGTTCGGGCTGCAGCACAGCAACCCGGTCGACACCGACGATGCCTACAAGGGCCCGGCGACCCAGTTCGGCCAGCCGAACGACCCGATGGTGGGCCAGCGCGTCGGCGGCGTGAACGTGTTCGGTGGCGGTCTCGCGCTCTACAACGCCAACAAGCGCCTGATCGGCGCGATCGGCGTCTCGGGCGACAGCTCCTGCGCCGACCACGCGATCGCCTGGCGCACGCGCAGCACCCTGCAGCTCGACTACGTGCCCGCCGGCGTGACCCTGTTCCAGGGCAAGAACGTCGACCAGATCCAGTACGGCAGCGGCGGCTTCACGCAGCCGCACTGCATCGACGCGGCCGCCGAGGACGCCGTCGTCGCGGGGCTGCCGGCTACGCGCTGAGCGGGCGGGCCAGCCGCTGCGCCAGCGCGCTGGCGCCCGGGCCGAAGGCATAGGCGTCCATCGCCAGCGAGCCGTAGGTCACGCCCTCGTGCAGCCGCACGGGGGCGGCCGCGAAGCCGCCGGCCCCGGCGGCGATGTAGAACGGCAGCCAGTGCTCGTCGGTCGGGTGCATCGTGGCCCCGTGGGGCGCCTGCCGCCGGTAGTCCAGCAGCGCGTCGCGGTCGCGCGCCGCGCTGCGCTCGGCGACCCAGGCGCGGAAGGCAGCGGTGTCGGCGGCTTCCGGCGCGTCGCTGGCCGGCATCGGCCGCACCGCGAACAGCCGGTGCAGGTCGTGCGTCAGGCTGCCCGAGCCGAGCACCAGCACGCCCTCGTCGAGCAGCGGCGCAAGTGCCGCGCCCAGTGCCCATTGCGCCGCGGGGGGCTGCTGCGGGGACAGGGCCAGCGGTACCACCGGCACGGCGGCGTCCGGCCAGGCAAAGCGCAGCACCGCCCAGATGCCGTGGTCGAGCCCGGCCTCGGCACTGCGGGTCGGATCGAAACCGGCCGAGGCCAGCTGGCCGAGCACGCGGTCGGCCAGGGCCGGGGCGCCTGGTGGCTCGTAACGCAGCCGGTACAGCGCCGCCGGGAAGCCGCCGAAGTCGTGCACCGCGTGGTGATGCGCGCTGTCGAAGACCACCGGCTGCGCCGCCGCGGTGTGCGGCGAGACGACCACGATCGCGCGCGGCCGACCGAAGGCGGCGTCGATCGCCGGGCCGAGGCGGGCGAAGAACGCGCCGGTCGCCCCCGGCTCGAGCGCCAGCATCGGCGAGCCGTGCGAGACGAACAGCGCCGGCAGGGGCGGGGGATGAGAGAGGTCACGGGACATGCGGACATTGCAGCACTGCCGCGGCGCGCCGGCATTCAGCGGCTTTGCATGTTGCGTTCAAGGCCGGCCCGCCGCGTCGCCGGCAAGGCCCCGTTCGGCGGTCGGCGGCGGGGATGCGCTAGCGTGCGCCCCCATGGCCTCTCCCGCCGC
>DATMJX010000273.1:0-10865 GCA_035553715.1 Methylibium sp. | reverse complement strand
CCTGCGGGCCGATCGCTGGCCGTGCGCTCGCCCGGCGCACGCGGCCCGGCCGCCAGCTGGCGGATCATGCGCAGGTCCTGCTCGCCGAGCTCGACCCACACGCCGCGCCGCAGCCCGCGCGGCAGCACCACGGTGCCGTAGCGGATGCGGATCAGCCGGCTCACCGCCAGCCCGACCTTGTCGAACAGCTTGCGCACCTCGCGGTTGCGGCCTTCCGTGATAACGACCCGGTACCAGCGGTTCGCACCATCGCCGCCGCCGTCCTCGATACTCTTGAACGCAGCCGGCTGGCCGTCGATCTCGACCCCCTCGAGCAGCCGCGCGCGCTGCTCGTCGTCGAGGCTGCCGAGCACGCGCACCACGTACTCACGCTCGACGCCAAAGCGCGGGTGCATCAGCTGGTTGGCCAGCTCGCCCGAGGTCGTGAACAGCAGCAGCCCCTCGGTGTTGATGTCCAGCCGACCGACCGATTGCCACTTGCCATGCTGCAGGCGCGGCAGGCGGCGGAACACGGTCGGGCGTCCCTCGGGATCGTTGAAGGTCACGACCTCGCCGGCCGGCTTGTGATACGCCAGCAGCCGCGCCGGACCGCCATGGATGCGCACCCGCACCGGCTTGCCGTTGACCGCGATGCGATCGCCGAACGCGATCCGCATGCCGATATGGGCCACCTCGTCGTTGACCGTGACCGCGCCATCGGCGATCAGCTGCTCCATGTCGCGGCGCGAGCCGATGCCGGACTGCGCCAGCACCTTGTGCAGCTTCGGCGCGTCGGGGTCGGGCCGCAGCACGCGCTTGGTCGCGGCCTCGAGGCTCGCCTCGTCGTCCGGCTCGGGCGCCTCGGCGTCGTAGGCTCCGCTGAGCACCTCGTCGAAGCGCGCCGCGGCTTCGGCAGCGTCGACCTCCGGGGCAACCGGCGCGGCGCGCGGTGCGCCCTCCTCGCCGGCGGGGCGCTCACCGCGTTCCTTGCCACGGCCGCGACGGCGGTTGCGGCCGCGCCGCCCCTCGCCTTCCTCGCCAGCCCCCTCGGCAACCGCACCCTCGGCCGCCTCAGCGGGCTGCGCCGCCGTCTCGGCGTCGGTCCGGACCTCGCGCGCTCCCGGTTCAGCCGTCGCAGCCGCGTCCACGGTCGCCCCGGCCGGCGCATCGGCTGCCGGCCCTTCGGCCGCAGCACTGCGTCGCCGGCGAGGCCGCGGCGCATCGGCCGCCGCGGAGGAGTCCGCCGCCACGGCATCGGGGCCCGCCTCGACCACCGCCGCGGCCGGCTTGCGCGGGCGACGCTTGGGCGCCGGCGCGGGGGCGTCGGGCGTGGAGTCCTCGGGCGGGGTGCCCGGCAGGTTGTCGTTCTCGGTCATACGGTGGGTTCCGTGCCGGCGTCGGCCGGGGTCAGATCAGGGGCAGCGTCGGCATCGAGCGCCTCGGCTGGGGCGTCCGTCGTGTCGGGGGAAACGGGGGACGCCTCGTCGGCCACGCCGTCCTCGGCTGGCGCCGCACTGGCGTCGAGCAACGAGGGCTGCTGCAGCTGCAGGGCCGCGACCGCATCGCCGCCCGGCACGCCATCGAGCGCCGGCAGCTGGTCGAGCGAGGCGAGTCCGAGGTCGTCGAGGAACTGGCGCGTGGTCGCGAGCAGCGCCGGGCGGCCCGGCGTCTCGCGGTGGCCGATGGTCTCGACCCAGCCGCGGTCCTCGAGCTGCTTGAGCAGCTGGCTGCTGACGGTGACCCCGCGGATGTCCTCGATGTCGCCACGCGTCACCGGCTGGCGGTAGGCGATGATCGCCAGCGTCTCGAGGGTCGCCCGGGTGTAGCGAGGCGGTTTCTCGGGATGCAGGCGGTCGAGGAACTCACGCATCTCGGGGCGGCTCTGGAAGCGCCAGCCGCTGGCCAGCGGCACCAGCTCGACGCCACGCCCTTCCCAGTCGCGCACCAGCTCGTCGAGCAGCGTGCGCAGCGTGTCGGCCCCGAGCTGCTCGTCGAACAGCAGACGCATGTCGCGCAGCGGCAGCGGCTGCTGGGCGCAGATGAGCGCGGTCTCGAGGACGCGCTTCGCATCCTGTGTGTTCATCGTTTCGCGTCGTCGTTGCCGTCCGCTCGGGTCGGCGTGCAAGGCTCAGGGCATCCGCGGAAGTTGCGGCGTTCGGTTCGGCGGCCCGCAGGTCGGGTCACGCTGCTTTGAACGGGGCAATCGGGGACCCGCGGGCAGGTCGGGCCGGCGCACCATCAGTGCCGCTCGGCAAGGCTGTTTCAGCCAGATGCGCCCATTGTAGCGAAGGGGCGCCCCCCGGGCGCCAGCTGCTGCCAGGCGGCCTCGAGGTCGGCCGGCAGCGGCGCGACGAACTCGCAGGCGCGACCGTCCCGCGGATGCGCGAACGCCAGCCGCGCCGCGTGCAGCGCCTGGCGTTCCATCCCGAGCGCAGGACGCCCCCCGTACAGCAGGTCCGCGACCAGCGGATGGCCTTGCGATGCGAGGTGCACGCGGATCTGGTGGGTGCGCCCGGTATGCAGGCGGCAGTGCAAGGCGCTGCAGCCGGCGCCGACCGCGAGCCGCGTCACGTCGGTGCGCGCCGCCCGCCCGCCCGGCTGCACCGCCATGCGCACGCGCGACACCGGGTCGCGGCCGATCGGTGCCTCGATCGTCCAGGCCTCGCGCGCCACCGCGCCATGGACCAGCGCCAGGTATTCGCGCCGGACCTCACGCGCGGCGATCGCGCGCGTCAGCGCAGTCATCGCCGGCAGGGTCTTGCCGACCACCATCAGCCCGCTGGTGTCCTTGTCGAGCCGGTGCACGATGCCGCCGCGCGGCAGCGTCGCAGCGGCGGCATGGTGGGCCAGCACCCCATTGAGCAGCGTGCCCGACCAGTTCCCAGGCGCCGGGTGCACGACCAGCCCGGCCGGCTTGTCGATGACGAGCAGGTCCGCGTCCTCGAACACCGTGCGCCAGCGCGATGCCACCTCGGGCTCGGCGCGGAAGGCGCGGCTCTCGGCAGTCGGGCGCAGCAGCACCTCGACTTGCTGGCCGGCGACCAGCCGCCGCGCCGCGGTCGTGACGGGCTGGCCGTCGACCTGCACCAGGCCGGCCGCGATCAGCGTCTGCAGGTGGCTGCGCGAGAACTCGCCCGCCAGGCCCACCAGCCAGCGGTCCAGCCGCTGGCCGTGCCCGCCTGCATCGACGCGAGCACCGCGGCGCTCGCCCAGCTCGTCGGCGAGCGCTTCGGGGACGTCATCGCCCGTGTCGTTGCCGGACTCGGCGGCAGGAGGGCGAACCATATAATTTTGTGTTCCTACTTTCGACGCGGCCCGCGACGGGCTGCCCGCCGGCAATGCCCCCGATGCTCACCCTCACCGCCCGCGCTGCCCGCGGCCTGCTGGCCGCCGCGCTGCTGTTCGGGCTGGCCGCCTGTGGCAGCCCGAGGAAGGATCCGACCGACTCGATGACGGTCGAGAAATTGTACGAAGACGCACGCGACGAGGTCAGCGCCGGCAACTGGGATCGCGCCACCCAGCTCTACGAGAAGCTCGAAGCGCGCGCCGCCGGCACGGCGATCGCGCAGCAGGCGCAGATCGACCTCGCCTACGCCCAGTTCAAGGGGGGGCAGAAGGATCCGGCGCTGGCCACGCTCGCTCGCTTCATCAAGCTGCATCCGAGCAGCCCGGCGCTCGACTATGCCTACTACCTGCAAGGCCTGGTCAACTTCAACGACAACCTCGGCATCCTGGGCAGCTTCACGCGCCAGGACCTGTCCGAGCGGGACCAGCAGGCCTCCCGCGACGCCTACCAGAGCTTCCGCCAGCTCGTCACGCAGTTCCCGTCGTCGAAGTACGCCCCCGATGCGCAGCTGCGCATGAACCACATCGTCAACTCGCTGGCCCAGTACGAGGTGCATGTCGCCCGCTACTACTACAAGCGCGCGGCCTATGTGGCCGCGGCCAACCGTGCGCAGCAGGCCGTGCAGGAGTTCCAGAACTCGCCCGCCGTCGAGGAGGCGCTCTACATCCTGACGCTGAGCTACGACCAGCTCGGCATGGAGGCGCTGCGCGATGACGCCCAGCGTGTGCTGGCAAAGAACTTCCCCGAGTCGCGCTACGTGAAGGACGGCTTCGTCGCCCCCGAGAAGCCCTGGTGGCAGCTCTGGTAGCCGGCCGCGCCGCGCCTCTCAAGCCCCGGCTGGCGCGATCGCTGCCAGCCATTGCAGCGCCTCGTCCTCGTCGGTCAGCAGCGGCATCGGCGGCAGCGCCTCGCGCAGCTTGCGTCCGTAGCCCATCGTGACCAGCCGCGGGTCGCACACGACCAGCAGACCGCGGTCGGTCTCGCTGCGGATCAGCCTTCCCGCGCCCTGCTTCAAGGACACCGCCGTCTCCGCGACGAAGTAGTCGCCGAAGGCGCTGCGCCCCTGGGCCTCGAGGCGCTTGACCCGCGCCTCGACCAGCGGATCGGTGGGCGGCGGGAAGGGCAGCTTGTCGATCACGACGCACTGCAGGGCATCGCCCGGCACGTCGATGCCTTCCCAGAAGCTCTGCGAGCCGACCAGCAGCGCCCGTGGCGTGTCGAGGAAACGCCGCAGCAGCAGCCGCTTCGGCGCACTGCCCTGCACCAGCACGCTGATCGGCTCGGGCCCCTGCTCGAGCGACTCGCGCAGCGACTCGGCAATGCTCGCGAGCGCGCGCAGCGTCGTCGTCAGCACGAAGGTGCGCCCGCCGGCGGTGCGTGCACAGGCCGCGGCAAGCGCGGCCACCGCATCGGCATGCCCGGGCTCGTTGGGCCGTGGGAAGCGCCGGGGCACGTACAGGCGCGCCTGGCTCGGGTAGTCGAAGGGGCTCGCGACGCGCAGCGTGCGTGCCGTGTCGAGCCCGGACTGCTCGGTGAACCAGCGCAGGCTGGGCTCGGCGCCGAGCGTCGCCGAGGCGAACACCCAGGCCTTGGGCGCCGCTGCGACCTGGGCGCGCAGGGCCTCGCTGACGTCCAGCGGCGACTCGACCAGCCGCACGCCACCGGGCCCGAGGTCGATCCAGCGCACCCGCCCCGCCTCCGCGGCCGCGGTGAAGCCCGCCGCCCGTGTCGCCAGCGTGGCGGCGCGCTCGGCAAGCTTGGCGAAATCCGGGCCGAGCTCGATCACCAGCCGCAGCGCATCGGCGGCGCGGCTCGCCGCGGCATCCACCTCGGCCAGGGCCACGTCGAAACCGGCCCTCCCCGCACGGTCCTCCCAGCGCAGCTTCAGCGTCGCGCGCTGCTCGCGCACCGGCCCGGCAGCGGCCAGTCGCAGCTCACGCGCCGCGCGATCGCATGCGCCGGCGAGCTCGGCCCAAGGTTGCAGACCGCGCGCCTGCGCCAGCCCGACCGCGAGCAGGTCGCGCGCGAAATCGATCAGCTGCGCCGAGCCCAGCATCGTGCCGAGGAAGGCGATGCCGGCCTCGCCGAGCTGATGGGCCTCGTCGAACACGGCCACGTCGACCGAGGGCAGCAATTCGGCCATGCCGGTGTCGCGCAGCGCCAGGTCGGCAAAGAACAGGTGATGGTTGACAACCACGAGGTCCGCCGCCATCGCCTCGCGCCGCGCCTTCATCACATGGCAGGCCCGGTATTGCGGGCAATCGCTGCCCAGGCAGTTCTCGCGCGTCGAGGTCACCAGCGGGATCACCGATGAGCGCTCGTCCAGCCCCTCGAGCTCGGCCAGGTCCCCGCTGACCGTCTGCTGGGCCCACTGCTCGATGCGCGCCAGCAGCCGCAGCGCATGGCGCTCGGGCAGCATCGCGTCATTGCGCGCCTGCTGCAGCCGCTGCAGGCAGAGGTAGCTCCCGCGCCCCTTCAGCAGCGCGAGCGTGACCGGCAGCGCCAGCGCCTCGCGCAGGCGCGGCAAGTCACGCAGGAAGAGTTGGTCCTGCAGGTTCTTGGTGGCGGTGCTGACCAGCACGCGCAGGCCGGACAGCAGCGCCGGCACCAGGTAGGCGAAGGTCTTGCCGACGCCGGTGCCGGCCTCGGTCACCAGCACCGCGCGCGCATCGATCGCCTGTGCGACCGCCAACGCCATGTCGCGTTGCTCGGCTCGCTCGCGGTAGTGGGGATGGGCGCGCGCCAGCGGCCCCTCGGGGCCGAAGGCCTCGGCGACCGCGGTGTCGAGCCCGCTCATGCCCTGCCTGGGCCGTGCCGCGTCATGCCGGCTCGGGCGGATCGAGGTGGGCCTCGAGCGCGGCGATCTGGTCGCGCAGCGCCAGGCGGCGCTTCTTCAGGCGGCGCAGCGCCAGCTCGTCCAGCGGGAGTTCGAGGCCTGCGCGGTCGATCACGCTGTCGAGGTCACCGTGCTCGATGCGCAGCTCGATCAGCAGTCGCTGCGGAGAGTGGAGGTTGTCGTCCATCGAGACGGTCTGGCCGTGCAATACGGCGTTGTTCGCGGCGTAATCGGTCGTGCACGCGCCGGGGCGCCGGAACACATTGCGATTATAGTTTTGACGATATGAGCAGTGCCCCTCCAGGCCATCGCCTGACCGCCGCAACCGGACTGCATCGCGGAGATCGCGCCTACCAGCAAGACCAGGTCTCGGTCCTCGCCCATCCGCGCGTGCCGGGTTGCCTGCTGGCCGTGATCGCTGACGGCATGGGCGGCAAGAGCGGCGGGCGCAAAGCCGCCGATCAGGTGCTGCTGACCGCCCAGCAGCTGTTCGAGCGCTACACGCCGAGCCGCGACGATCCGGGCGAGGCGCTCAAGCAGCTGGTGCTGGAATCGCACCTGATGATCAAGCTGACCGCCATCACGGCCGAGGAGGAGCCACACAGCACGGTCGCGGCGCTGCTCGTCTCGCCAGGCCTGCGTTGCCACCTGATCCACGCCGGCGATTCGCGCATCTACCACTTCCGCGGCCCGGAGCTGGTGAGCTGCACCAAGGACCACTCCTTCGTGCAGCGCCTCGTCGACGAGGGCCAGATCAGCGAGGAGGAGGCCAACTCCCATCCGCAGTCCAACCTGCTAACCGGCTGCCTCGGCACCCACCAGGACCCGCCGCTGACGCTGCACCACATCGAAGCACTGCAGCATGGCGACACGCTGCTCGTCTGCAGTGACGGGCTGTGGCACTACTTCACGCCACGCGAGCTCGGCGCGATCGTGCACACGCTGCCGCCGCGCGATGCCAGCGAAATGCTGATCGGCAAGGCCCGTCACCGCGCCCGCGGCGGCGGCGACAACCTCTCTCTGGCCATCGTTCGCGTCGACACGCTCGGCTGACGCCGGGCCGGCTCAGGTCAGCGCGGTATCGACCTCGCGACGCGACTGCGCCAGGTACTCGATGCCCCGCATCTCGCCGAGCCGCGAGATGGTGCGTGGGAATTCGTGCGCCAGCGGACCTTCGGTGTAGAGCTGCTCGGCCGGCACCGCCGCCGACACCAGCAGCTTGACGCGCCGGTCGTAAAGCACGTCGACGAGCCAGGTGAAGCGCCGTGCCTCCGAGGCCAGCCGGGGCGGCATCTCGGGCACGCCCGACAGCAGCACGGTGTGGAACTGGGTCGCGAGCTCGAGGTAGTCGTTCTGCGAGCGCGGGCCGCCGCACAGGGTCTTGAAGTCGAACCAGACCACGCCGCCGGCGCGGCGCTTGGCGCGTATCTCGCGCTGCTCGATGTGCAGCAGCGGACTCTCGTCACGCGCCTCGGCAAGGCGCTCGAACGCCGCCTCCATCGCGCGATCGGTGTCCTCGGACAACGGCGTCAGGTAGAACTCGACCTGCTCCATCGCGCGCTGCCGGTAGTCGATGCCGGCGTCGACGTTGACGATCTGCATCTTGTCCTTCAATAGCTCGATGGCTGGCAGGATGCGGTCGCGGTGCAGACCGTTCGGGTAGAGCCCGTCGGGGTGGAAGTTCGACGTCGTGACGATGCTGACGCGGTTCGCGAACAGGGCTTCCAGCAGCCGGTGCAGGATCATCGCGTCGGTCACGTCGGCGACGTGGAACTCGTCGAAGCAGATCAGCCGGAAGCGCCGCGCCATGCGCCGGCCCAGCTCGTCGAGCGGATCGACCGTGCCCTTGAGTTCCTGCAACTCGCGGTGCACCTCGCGCATGAACTCGTGGAAGTGCAGCCGCGTCTTGCGCACCAGCGGCACGGACTGGAAGAAGCAATCCATCAGGAAGCTCTTGCCCCGCCCGACCCCGCCGTACATGTAGACGCCGCGCGGGATCGGCGGGCGGCGCAGCAGCTTCGTCACGGCATTGCTGCGCCGCGCCTTGTAGGCGATCCACTCGTTCTCGCAGCGCTCGAGCGCGTCGAGCGCCGCGAGCTGCGCCGCGTCGGCGCGGTAGCCGCGCTCGGCCAGCGTGCGCAGGTAGAGCTCGCGAACCCCCACGACCGCCGGCGCGTCAGAAGTTCAGCGTGCGCTTGTCGACCGCCAGCGCGGCCTCCTTGGTCGACTCCGACAGCGACGGGTGGGCATGGCAGATGCGCGCGATGTCCTCGGCGCTGGCCTTGAACTCCATCGCGACGACGGCTTCCGCGATCAGCTCGCTCGCGTAGGGCCCGACGATGTGCACGCCGAGGATCTCGTCGGTCTTCTCGTCGGCCAGCATCTTGACCATGCCGGTCGTGTCGCCGAGCGCGCGCGCGCGGCCGTTGGCCATGAAGGGGAAAGTCCCCGCCTTGTAGGCGCGGCCGCTGGCCTTGAGCTGCTGCTCGGTCTGGCCAACCCAGGCGATCTCCGGCGAGGTGTAGATCACCCAGGGAATGGTGTTGAAGTTGACGTGGCCATGCTGGCCGGCGATGCGCTCGGCGACCGCGACGCCCTCCTCCTCGGCCTTGTGCGCCAGCATCGGGCCGCGCACCACGTCGCCGACCGCCCAGACGTTGGGCAGGTTGGTCTTGCACTCGTCGTCGACGACGATCGCGCCGCGCTCGTCGAGCTTCAGGCCGACCGCCTCGGGGTTCAGGCCGATGGTGTTCGGCACCCGGCCGATCGAGACGATCAGGCGCTCGACCTCGAGCGTCTTGGCATTGCCCTTGGCATCGGTGTAGGCGACGCTGACGCCGTCGGCAGTCTTGGTGATCTCGCCGACCTTGACCCCGAGCTCGATCTTGAGCTTTTGCTTCATGAAGGCCTTCTGGGCCTCCTTGGCGATCTGCTCGTCGACCGCGCCGAGGAAGGTCGGCAGCGCCTCCAGCACCGTCACCTGCGCGCCGAGTCGGCGCCACACCGAGCCCATCTCGAGGCCGATCACGCCCGAGCCGATGAGGCCCATCGTCTTGGGCACCGCCGGAATGCGCAGCGCACCGTCGTTGCTGAGGATGCGGTCCTCGTCGAAGGCCACACCGGGCAGCGCGCGCGCGTTCGAGCCGGTCGCGACGATCACGTGCTTGGCGGTGATCGCCTCCTCGGCCGCGCCGGCGACCTTGAGCTCGTAGCCGCCGTCGACCGCCTTCGCGAAGGAGCCGCGGCCGTGGAAGAACGTGACCTTGTTCTTCTTGAAGAGATACAGGATCCCTTCGTTGTTCTGCTTCACGACCGTGTTCTTGCGCGCCAGCATCTTCGCGACGTCGATGCTGAGGTTCTCGAGCCCGATGCCGTGGTCCGCGAAGTGGTGGCCGGCATGCTCGAAATGCTCGCTCGACTGCAGCAGCGCCTTGCTCGGGATGCAGCCGACGTTGGTGCAGGTGCCGCCCGGCGCCGGGCCGCCGGCGGCGTTCTTCCACTCGTCGATGCAGGCGGTGTTGAAGCCCAGCTGGGCGGCACGGATCGCCGCGATGTAGCCGCCGGGGCCGCCGCCGATGACGACGACATCAAAGTTCTTGCTACTCATCCTGAAGTCCTTGGCCAGTCGAGTGGCCGCCGCGGATCCGGCTTCGCCGGGCCGCTGGCGGCGCCCCCTCGAGGAGGAGCGGCGTCAGCCGCAACGGGGGTGGTCAGATATCAAACAGCAGACGCGCCGGGTCTTCCAGGGCTTCCTTCATCGCAACCAGGCCGAGCACGGCCTCGCGGCCGTCGATGATGCGGTGGTCATAGCTCATCGCCAGGTAGTTGATCGGGCGGACGACGACCTGTCCGTTCTCGACCACCGCGCGGTCCTTGGTCGCGTGCACGCCGAGGATGGCGCTTTGCGGCGGGTTGATGATCGGGGTCGACAGCATCGAGCCGAACACGCCGCCGTTGCTGATCGAGAAGGTGCCGCCGGAGAGGTCGTCGAGCGAGAGCTTGCCCTCGCCGGCCTTCTTGCCGAACTCGGCGATCTTCTTCTCGATGTCGGCGAAGCTCATCTGGTCGGCATTGCGCAGGATCGGCACGACCAGGCCGCGCGGCGAGCCGACGGCGATGCCGATGTCGAAGTAGCCGTGGTAGACGATGTCGTTGCCGTCCACGCTGGCATTGAGCACCGGGTACTTCTTCAGCGCCGCGACCGCGGCCTTCACGAAGAAGCTCATGAAGCCGATCTTGACGCCGTGCTCCTTCTCGAACTTCTCCTGGAAGCGCTTGCGCATCTCCATCACCGGGGCCATGTTGACCTCGTTGAAGGTGGTCAGGATGGCGTTGGTGGCCTGCGACTGCAGCAGTCGCTCGGCGACGCGCGCGCGCAGCCGGCTCATCGGCACGCGCTGCTCGGGCCGGTCGCCCAGGTTCAGGCCGATCGGCGCGGCCACCGGCGCGGCGGGCCTGGTGCCGCCCGCGAGCGCGCCCATCACGTCACCCTTGGTCACGCGGCCGTCGCGGCCGGTGCCGGCGACGGAGCCCGCCGCCAGGTTGTTGTCGGCCATCATCTTCGCGGCGGCGGGCATGGCGATGTTTGACTTGGAGCCGCCCGTCGCGGCCGCGGCCTGCGCGGGCTCCGCGGCCGACGGCGTGGCTTGAGCCGGCTTGGCCGCGGCGGGCGCCGCGGCGGACGCCTTGCCTTCGGTATCGATC
>DATMJX010000272.1:0-14265 GCA_035553715.1 Methylibium sp. | reverse complement strand
GCTCGTCGGCCAGCGGCACCAGCGGCGAGGCGAACACGAAGGCGGACGCGGCGTCCGGCGCGTGGCCGGCGTGGTAGCGCCAGTGCTCGCGCGCGGCAGGCGCATCGGGGCCGCCGGCCGGTGCGGCGCAGGGCTCGACCGCGATGCGGCTCACGGCGGTCACGCGCAGGGCGTCGTGCGGCGCGTGCAGCGAGAACAGCGTGCGGGTGTTGCCGAAAGCGTCGGTCTCGTGGCGCAGGCAGGGGGGCGCCGGTTCGACCTCGAGCGTGAAGTCCAGCAGGCGCTGCGGACCGTCGTCGCGCGGGCGCAGGAAGGCAATGTGGTGGGCCAGCTCGACCGGCTGGTCGTAGGTGTAAGCGGTCTCGTGGCGGACCTCGAGCGGGGTCGTCATCTCAGCGGCCCCGCCTCGTCCAGCGCACCGGTGGTCCCCTGCGCGCTGCGGCCAGCCCGCCGTCGCCTCGGCCCGGCGCCGCAGAGCCACCAGCGGGGCCCGCCGCGCGGACGCGAAGGGCGGCCTGCACCGGCCCGAACGCCTCGCGAACCGGCCGCGCCGCGCGAGGCCGCGGCACCGGCACCGCCGCCACGGGGCAGGCGTCAGGCCACAAGGTGCTGCTCCTGACGCTCGGCCAGGGCGAAGTAGCGCCGCCCGACCTCGTCGGACAGCCGGCCGCCGGCGAGCACCAGCGCGTCGGCCAGACCGACGACGCGGGCGTCGTCGGCCGCCGGGCCCTCGCCGTCCTCGCGGCACAGCTCGGCCAGCGTCACGCCGGCGCCGCAGGCCGGCAGCAGCGCGAGCAGCTCCTTGCCGCCACCGGGCAGCTTGCCGATCTCAGTGTGCAGGCGCCGCAGCACGCAGCCGAGCGCACGCGGGTTGGCGGTGTCGATCACCAGCAGGTCGAGCAGCGCCAGCGTCTCCTGGCGGCCCGGGTGACGCGAGCGGTAGGTGATGGTGCTGTCGAACAGGCCGAGCAGCAGGTCGAAGCCGTGGGTGGTGTGCACCGCCCCGCGGGCGAAGAAGGCGCGCAGCGTCGTGCTCATCGCGATCAGCCGCTCGATCAGGCGGCCGACGGTCAGCAGGCGCCAGCCGTCGTCACGCGTCATGCGGTCGCTCTGCGCGCCGGTGACGGCGGCCAGCTGGGTCGCGAGGTGCTCGAGCGCGGCCTCGAACTCGCCGGCGCCGAAGCCGCCTGCGGGCTCGACGCCGGGGGCTGCGCTCCGCCCGCAGGCCAGCCGCGCGGCGAAGTCCTCGGCCATCGCGCGCACCAGCCGGCCGTGCTCGGGCGAGAGCCGGTCGCGCAGCGCGCCGGCGGTGCGGTCGAGCGCGGCGAGGTTGTAGCCGATGCTGCGCGACTCGCTGGCCTCGCAGAGCGCCGCGACGACCGCACGCTCGAACACGCGCGGCGACTGCGCCAGCGAGGGCACGCCGGGCGGCGCGAGGCCGGCCGACTCGGCCAGCGCCGAGACCGCGTCGAGCACCGCGGGCGGGGCCTCGTCATCGTCCTCGACCAGCGCGGCGGCGGCCTGCGCGAGCCGCACCAGCTGCTCGGTGCGCTCGGTGTAGCGGCCCATCCAGAACAGGTTCTCGGCGGTGCGGCTGGACACCGGCCGGCGGTGCAGCGCGATCTCCTCGGGCCGCAGGCGCTGCGGCAGCATCGAGTAGGGATCGACCGCACCGTCGGTCAGCACCCAGGTGTCGATGCTCGCGCCGCCCTGCTGCATCGACACCGCGTGGCGGCCCTGCGCGGCCACGCGGGTCATGCCGCCCGGCAGCACGCGGTAGCCGCCGTGGCCGTCGGCGATCGCGTAGACGCGCAGCATCGCGGTGCGCGGCTGCAGCGCGCCGCCTTCCCACCAGGGCGTCTGCGCGAACGGCAGGTAGCGCTGGAGCGTGTGCAGGTCGGGCGCCGCCTCGATGCGCGCCGCCCAGCCGGCGCACTGCGACGGCGTCAGCGTCGCGGCGATCACGGGCTCGAAACCGCGTCCCGCGACGCCGGGGTAGGTCGGACGGATCACGCGCTCGGCCAGCGCCTCGCGCGCCACCGCCCAGGCGCTGGCCTCGCCGCACCACCAGGTCGGCAGCGAGGGCAGGCTCAGGTCTTCGCCAAGCAGGTGCTGCGCCAGCGCCGGCAGGAAGCCCTGGATGCCCGGCGACTCGAGGAAGCCGGTGCCGAGCGCATTGGCCATCACGACGCGGCCGGCGCGCAGCACCTGCAGCAGCCCAGGCACTCCCAGCGCCGAGTCGGGCCGCAGCTCGAGCGGGTCGCACCAGTCATCGTCGAGGCGGCGCAGCAGGCCGTGCACCGGCTCGAGGCCCTGCACGGTCTTCAGGTACAGGCGCTGGTCGCGCACCGTCAGGTCGCCCCCCTCCACGAGCGGCAGGCCGAGGTAGCGCGCCAAGTAGGTCTGCTCGAAGTAGGTCTCGTTGTAGGGGCCGGGGGTCAGCAGCACGAGGCGCGGCGTGCCATGGCCCTCGGCCTGGGCGATCGGCGCGGCCAGCGTCAGCAGCGTGTCGAGCAGCTGGCGGTAGGCCGAGGCGATGTGCTGCACGCGCATCTCGCGGAAGGCCTCGGGGAACTGGCGCGAGACCGCCATGCGGTTCTCGAGCACATAGCCCAGCCCCGAGGGCGCCTGGGTGCGCTGCGAGACGACCCACCAGCCGCTGTCCCCGGGCCCGCGCGCGATGTCGAAGGCGCAGACATGCAGGCGCACGCCGCCGACCGGCGCGACGCCGTGCAGCGCGTGCAGGTAGCCGGGATGGCCGTGCAGCAGCGCCGGCGGCAGCAGGCCCTCGCGCAGCAGGGCCTGCTCGCCGTAGCCATCGGCCAGCACCGCCTCCATCAGGCGCGTGCGCTGGGCGATACCGGCCTCGATCGCGCGCCACTCGGCCGGCTCGATCAGCAGCGGCAGCAGGCCCAGCGGCCAGGGCCGCGCGCGGCCGGCGGCATCGCCGTAGACGTTGTAGGTGACGCCGTTGCGGCGGATCTGTGCGGCCAGCGCCGCGTTGCGGCGCTCCAGGTCGGCCAGGCCGCCGTCAGCGGCCAACAGCGTGAAGAAGCGCTGCCAGGGCGGGCGCAGGCGGTCGCCGCCGAGCAGTTCGTCCCGATGCCCCGCTTCGGCACGCCGCGCGGCACGGCGCACCTCGAGCAGCGTCGCATCGCTCGCCGGGTGCGCGGGATCGAACTGGAGCTGGGACTGCTGCACGTCGCGCGGCGCGACGCCTCAGACCTCGCCGGGCCGCCCCGGAAGGGCTGCGCGCCCGCGGGCCCGGGGAGCCCCCCGTCGTGGCCCTCGGGGGCCGCACCTCAGGTGCGCGGGAGCGGTCATGTCAGGGGCGTCGAAGGTCGAGGGTGAAGGGGAACTCGCGGCTCGGAGCGGGCGGGGCGACCGTCACGCGACCCGGGCTGTGGCCGAAGGCGAAGAAGCGCGCAAGGCGCCGGCTCTCCGCTTCGTAGGCATTGACCGGGAAGCTGTCGTGGTTGCGACCGCCGGGGTGGGCCACATGATAGCGACAGCCCCCGAGCGAGCGCCCCATCCAGGTGTCGACGACATCGAAGGTCAGCGGCGCATGCACGCCGATGGTGGGGTGCAGGGCCGACGGCGGCGCCCAGGCGCGGTAGCGCACGCCGGCCACATGCTCGCCGCCGTGCTGGCCCGGCACGCCCAGCGGCTGCAGCGGCAGCGCGTGCCCGTTGACGGTGACGACGTGGCGGTTCCCGTTGAGCCCGCGGCTGCGCACCTCGATGCGCTCCAGCGAGGAATCGACGTAGCGCACCGTGCCGCCGATCGCGCCCTCCTCGCCCATCACGTGCCAGGGCTCGAGCGCGGTGCGCAGCGTCAGCTCGATGCCACCCACCTCGACACGGCCGATCTTCGGGAAGCGGAACTCGAAGTGCGGTGCGAACCAGGCCGCGTCGAAGGCATAGCCGGCCTCGGCCAGCTCGGCGAGCACGTCGTCGAAGTCCATCTGCACGAAGCTCGGCAGCAGGAAGCGGTCGTGCAGTTCGGTGCCCCAGCGGGTCAGGCGCGTCGTGCCGCGTCCGGTGTAGGGCGTCAGCCAGAACCAGGCGATCAGCGCGCGCAGCAGCAGCTGCTGCGCCAGGCTCATGCGCGCATGCGGCGGCATCTCGAAGGCGCGCAGCTCGAGCAGGCCCAGCCGCCCGGTCGGGCCGTCGGGCGAGTAGAGCTTGTCGATGCAGAACTCGCTGCGGTGGGTGTTGCCGGTGACATCGATCAGCACGTTGCGCAGCGCCCGGTCGATCAGCCACGGCGGGATGCGCGAGGGGTGGCCATAGACGGCGGTCTGGCGCTCGATCTCGGCCAGCGCGATCTCCAGCTCGTAGACCTGGTCGTTGCGCGCCTCGTCGACGCGCGGCGCCTGGCTGGTCGGGCCGATGAAGAGGCCGCTGAAGAGGTAGGACAGGCTCGGGTGGTTGTGCCAGTAGGCCAGCAGGCTGGCGAGCAGGTCGGGGCGGCGCAGGAAGGGGCTGTCGGGCGGCGTCGCGCCGCCGAGCACGAAGTGGTTGCCGCCGCCGGTGCCGGTGTGGCGGCCGTCGAGCATGAACTTCTCGGTCGACAGCCGCGACGCGTGCGCCGCCTCGTAGAGGAACTCGGTGTGGTCGACCAGCTGCTCCCAGCTCGACGCCGGGTGGATGTTGACCTCGATCACGCCGGGGTCGGGCGTGACCTGCAGCATCTTCAGCCGCGCGTCGCGCGGCGGCGGATAGCCTTCGAGCACGATCTTGACGCCGAGCTCGGCGGCCGTCGCCTCGACCGCGGCGAGCAGGTCCAGGTAGTCGTCGAGCGCCGCCAGCGGCGGCATGAAGACATAGAGGAGGCCGCCGCGCGCCTCGACGCACATGGCGGTGCGGGTCAGCCAGTGCGCCGACTCGAAGCGCTGCGGGCAGGCGGCGAGCGCGGTCGGGGCGGCGCGGCCCGGACCGCCGTCGCTGCGACCGGCGGCAGCGCTGCGCGCCGCGGCCTGACTCGATGCGGCGCCCCCGCCCGCCGCCTCGCCGCGCATCGCGTGCGCCGCGTACTGGGCACGCAGCGCCGCCACCGGCCGCAGCCGCTCGGCCGGCGCGAAGGGATCGGCCTCGTGGAGCCAGGGGTAGTCGCCCTTGGACACCCAGGGCAGCGAGTCGAGGGGCAGTCGCCAGCCCATCGGCGAGTCGCCGGGGACCAGGTACATGCGCTCGTCACGGAAGAACCAGGGCCCGGTGACCCAGCGCGGCCCGGCCAGGTCCGGGCCCCCTTCGCGCTCGGACCCACGATCGCCCGCGCTGCGGGCGATGGGCAGCATGTAGCCGATGACCTTGGTCAGGCCCTGGTCGAAGACCTTGCGCAGGCGCGCGCGCTCGAGCTCGTCGTCGAGCCGCGCATCGAAGGGGTCGACGTTGACCGGCAGCCGCCGCTCGCGCCACAGGTAGTACCAGGTGTCCTCGTAGCCGGCCTGGATGTAATCGGGCGCGAGGCCGAGGCGGCGCGTCAGCGCATCGATGAAGCGCTGGGCGTCGTGCTCGGTGTACGACGCGGGCTGGCGCTCGTCGGCGAACAGCGTCGGGTCGATCCAGCAGGGCTCGCCGTCGGCGCGCCAGAACACGCTGAGCGCCCAGCGCGGCAGCTGCTCGCCCGGGTACCACTTGCCCTGGCCGAAGTGCAGGAAGCCGCCCTGCCCGTAGCGCGCTCGCAGGCGCTGCACCAGCTCGTTGGCGTAGCCGCGCTTGGTCGGGCCGAGGGCGGTGGTGTTCCACTCGTCGCCGTCGCGGTCGTCGACCGCGACGAAGGTCGGCTCGCCGCCCTGGGTCAGCCGCACGTCCAGCGCCTTGAGCTGTCCGTCGACGCGCGTGCCGAGCGCCAGCACCTCGGCCCATTGCGCCTCGGTGTAGGGGCGGGTGACGCGCGGCGACTCCCAGATGCGCGTCACGGCCATGTGGTGCTCGAACGCGACCTCGCTCTCGTCGACCGCGCCGCTGACCGGCGCCGCGCTCGAGGGCTCGGGCGTGCAGGCCACCGGGATGTGGCCCTCGCCGGCCAGCAGGCCCGAGGTCGGGTCAAGCCCGATCCAGCCGGCGCCCGGCAGGTAGACCTCGCACCAGGCGTGCAGGTCGGTGAAGTCGACCTCGGTGCCCGAGGGGCCGTCGAGCGCCTTGACGTCGGCCTTCAGCTGGATCAGGTAGCCCGAGACGAAGCGCGCCGCCAGCCCGACGTGGCGCAGCGCCTGCACCATCAGCCAGCCGCTGTCGCGGCAGGAGCCCGAGCCCAGCGTCAGCGTCTGCTCGGGCGTCTGCACGCCAGGCTCCATGCGGATCAGGTAGCGGATCTGGCGCTGCAGGCGCTGGTTCAGGCCGACCAGGAAATCGATCGTGCGCTGCTCCTCCCTGGGCAGGCTGTCGACCAGTTCCTTGAGCTTGGGCGTCAGCGGCGCGGCCACGAGATAGGGCGCCAGCTCCTGCTTCAGCCCGGCCTCGTAGGCGAAGGGGAAGTGCTCGGCCGTCGGCTCCAGGAAGAAGTCGAAGGGGTTGTAGACCGCCATCTGGGCGACCAGGTCGACGGTGATCTTGAATTCGGTGGTCTTGTCCGGCACGACCAGGCGCGCGAGGTAGTTCGCGAACGGGTCCTGCTGCCAGTTGATGAAGTGCTCGGCCGGCTCGACGCGCAGCGAATAGCTGAGGATCGGCGTGCGGCAGTGCGGCGCCGGGCGCAGCCGCACCACCTGGGGCCCGAGCGCGACGCGCCGGTCGTAGCGGTAATGGGTGACATGCGTCAGCGCGACATGGATCGACAAGGGGCTCTCCTCGGGGCGGGATGGCGCGCGCTCAGTCGGCGGCAGCGGCATCCTCGGGCGGTGGCAGCGATTTAGCAACTTCCAAGCCATTGCCCGCGGCCCCCCCATCCGGATGCTGCCAGTAGCGCCGCGACAGCGCCCGCCAGCAGTGGCTGCCCCCCGGGCCATGGCGCCAGGCGCCGCAGCGGGGCGTCTCGACGACGGCGATGCCGCGCTCGGCGTAGCGCGCCAGCACCGCCGGCGCCGGATGGCCGAAGCGGTTGCGGTAGCCGGCCTGCACCACCGCGACCTGCGGCGCGACCGCGTCGAGGAAGGCCGCGCTCGACGAGGTCTGGCTGCCATGGTGGGGCACCAGCAGCACGTCGGCGGCCAGACCGGTGCCCCGGGCCGCCACCAGGGCCTGCTCCTCGGGCCGCTCGATGTCGCCGGCCAGCAGCACGCGCTGCGGCCGGCTATCCCAGCGACCCTCGACGCGCAGCACGCAGCTCAGCGCGTTGGAGCGCGTCTTCTCCCAGCCGGCACGCACCAGCAGCTCGGGGCCCGGGTGCAGCCATTCGAAGGTGACGCCGTCCCAGTGCCAGCGCCCGCCGGCCTCGCAGGGGACGGACGCCACGCCGCGCTCGCGCGCCAGCGCGAGCAGCGGGTGCCCTGGCTCGAGCGAGCTGAGCAGGCGCGTCACCGGCAGGCCGCGCAGCAGCGCGGCGGCGCCACCGACGTGGTCGCCGTCACGGTGGCTCAGCACCAGCGCGTCGAGCCGGCGCTCGCCCAGCGCGCGCAGCAGCGGCAGCAGCACCCGCTCGCCGGCATCGGTCTCGCGCGAGTACTGCGGGCCGGCGTCGTAGAGCAGCGTGTGGCCCGCGGTGCGCAGCAGCACCGCCGTGCCCTGGCCGACGTCGACCGCGGTCAGCTCGTAGGTCCCTTCGGCGGGGCACGGCAGCGCCGGTGCGAGCAGCGGCAGCAGCAGCGGCAGCGCGAGCAGGCGCACCCGTCCGGGCAGCGGCGCCAGCGCGAGCGCCGCGCCGAGCAGCGCAGCGGGAACCGCCCAGGGGGACGCCGCCGGCAGCTGCCAGACCGCCCAGGGCGGTGCCGCCAGCACGGCCAGCAGCGCGTTCAGCGCCTGCACCGCAACCGCCCCGAGGCTCCACAGCGGCGACCACAGCACGCCCAGCAGTGCCAGCGGCGTGACCCCCAGCGTCACCACCGGGATCGCGAGCAGGTTGGCCGCGAAGCCGACCAGCGAGATCTGCTGGAAGAACACCAGCGTCAGCGGTGCCAGCCCGAGCGTCGCGACCGCCTGGGTGCGCACGCCGCCGGCGAGCCAGGCGGTGGCACGCCGCGGCAGCGCCGGCGCCTCGGCCGCGGCGAGCCCGCTGCCCGCGGCCACCAGCGGGCGCGCCGCGCCCGAGCCCATCAGCAGGCCGACCGCGACGAAGGACAGCCAGAAGCCCGGCTGCAGCAGCGCCCAGGGATCGATCGCCACGACGACCACGGCAGCCGCGCCCCACACCAGCGGCCAGCCCCAGCGCAGGCCCGCGGCGCCGAGCAGCGTGGTGGTGGCGAGCATCCAGACCGTGCGCTGCGCCGGCACGCCCCAGCCGGCGAACACGGCGTAGGCGAGCGCCACGGCCAGCCCGCCCCAGCGCGCCGCCAGCGGCGCCGGGCAGCGCCGCAGCGCGCCCAGGCTGAGGCGCCACAGGCGGCCGATCACCGCACCGGCGAGCCAGGCGAACATCGTGATGTGCAGCCCGCTGATCGACATCAGGTGGGCCACGCCGCTGTCGCGGTATAGCGCCCAGTCCTCGCGCCCGATCGCGGCCTGGTCGCCGACCGCGAGCGCCGCAAGCACGCCGGCGGCCGCCGCGTCGGGCACACGCGCCGCGATCGCGTCACGCACCGCCTGGCGGGCGCGGTCGACCGGGTGCGCGGCCGCCTCGGCAAGCAGCTGCGCGCCGCCGGGGCGCACGGCGCCGGTCGCGCCGACGCCCTGCTCGAACAGGACCAGCTCCTGATCGAAACCCTGCGGGTTGCGCGCGCCATGGACCCGCTTGAGCCGCAGCGTCAGCTGCCAGCGCTGGCCGGCGCGCAGGTCCGGCAAGGCCGCGCCCGGCGCCTCCGCGTACCAGCCGAGCGCGAGCCGGCGCGGCAGCGCGACCGGCGCCGTCTCGGGCTCGAAGCGCAGGCGCCAGCCCTCGGCGGTGCGCTGCGGCAGGCCGGCGATCACGCCGACGACCTGGAGATCGCGCCCCTCCAGCTCGGCCGGCAACGCCTCGGCCAGCCGCTCACCGGCGCGCAGCCCGGTCAGCGCGAAGGCCAGGCCGGCGGCGCCGAGCAGCAGGCCGAGGCGCCCCAGCGCGGGCACCCGCCATGCCAGCAGCAGCGCCAGGACGGCGAGCAGTGCCAGCCCCGCGTAGCCGCCCACCGGCCACAGCGCCGGCTGGCTCAGCTGCAGCGCGCTGCCCCCCAGCCACGCCAGGCCCGCCACGGCGAGCGTGAGCGCGGCATCGGGGGCGCGGGGCGGCATGCGGCCAGTCTAGAAGTCGCCCGCCGGCGCGCCGCTCCCACGAGCGGGGCCTTGCGCCCGCGCGGTAGCATGCGCTCCCCGCGAACCGGAGCCTCGCCATGAGCGTGACGCAGACCCTGAAGGCGCTCGGCATCGAGCTGCCGCCGGTGGCCATCCCCGCCGCCGCCTACGTGCCCTTCGTGCGCAGCGGCAACCTTGTCTTCCTGTCCGGCCACATCGCCAAGCAGGCCGGCAAGCCCTGGGTCGGCCAGCTCGGCACCGACATGACGACCGAGCAGGGCCAGGCGGCCGCGCGCGCGGTCGCGATCGACCTGCTCGGCACGCTGAACGCGGCGCTCGACGGCGACTTGGAGCGCGTCGTGCGCATCGTCAAGCTGACCAGCCTGGTCAACAGCAGCGGCCGCTACACCGAGCACCACCTGGTGACCAACGGCGCGTCGGAGCTGATCGGCCAGGTCTTCGGCGAACGCGGCGCGCATGCGCGCGCGGCCTACGGCGTGGCGCAGATCCCGCTGGGGGCCTGCGTCGAGATCGAGATGGTTGCCGAAGTGGCGCCGTGAGCGCACTCGGCGAGGGGCCCCGCGGAGCGGGGATCGACGTAGCGCGAAGGGCGCCGGCCGCCGACGCCACTGCGCTTCCATCGACACAGGTGTGCGAAGGCGGCCGCTGATGCCCGGACCCCTGTTCCACCGGCTGCCGCGCGGACTGCTGGCGCTCGTCGCGCTGGTGGCGCTGGCGGCCGTGGCCGCGGCGCTCGCGGCGCAGCACCTGCTGGACATGCAGCCCTGCCCCTGGTGCATCTTCCAGCGCGTGCTCTACCTCGCGATCGCGGCCGTCGCGCTGCTGGGCTGGGCGCTGCCGCACGGCCGGGGCGTGCTGCCGGCGACGCTGGGCGTGCTGGCGCTGGCGCTCGGCGGCATCGCCGCCGCGGTCTTCCAGAACCGCGTCGCGGCGCTGGACGCGAGTTGCGCGCTGACCTTCGCCGACCGCTTCCTCAGCGCCACCGGACTGGAAACCCGGTGGCCGGCGCTGTTCCAGGTCACCGCGACCTGCATGGAGGCCGCGAGCTACCGCCTGCTCGGCCTGCCCTTCGAAGGCTGGAGCGGGGCGCTCTACGCGGCGATCGCCCTGACGGCGGCGCTGCTGCTGTGGCACCGCAAGCCGCGGCGCTGAGCCGCATCAAGGCCATGGCGTGCGAAGGGGACTAAGCTGACTCTTTGTTCCCTGCGGAGACCGCGATGACGCCCTGGCACCGCTTCTGGTTCCCCCATCTCGACGAAGAGCCCGATCTCACCCGCGACGCGGCCCTGTGGTCGCCCCAGGCGCTGGCCGACGTCCAGCAGGCCCTGTGGCGCACCGCCGCCCAGGCCAGCGAAAACTGGTGGCGTTACTGGAGCGATGCCTGGGCCGACCTGCCGGCCTCGTTCGCGCCCGTCGCACCAACCCTGTGCCCGCCGTCGCCGCGGCGGCGCGGACGGGACTCAGGCGCGCAGCAGTAGGCTGGCCTTGAGGCCGAGCTCGACCGCCCTGCCCTTGCGCGCACGCGCACCTTTGTAGGGCGCGAGCGCGACGGCGCCGAAGCTTTCGTCCTTGGGCTTGCCCCCGCGCAGCGCGCTGCCGAGCACGCGCAGCGTCTTGTCGAAGGCACAGACGCTGACCAGCGCGTCCTTCGGGCCTTCCAGGCCCATCAACGTGAGCCCGCGGCCGCCCTTGGGCTGCAGCTTCAGCTCGTCGAGCGCGAAGGTCAGCAGGCGCCCGCCCAGGCTGAGGCAGGCGACCTGGCTGGCGCCGCTCGCGAGCGCCGGGGGCAGCGGCCGCTCGCCCTCGCCCAGCGTCAGGAAGCTCTTGCCACCGCGCTGCTTGGCGAGCAGGTCGCCGGCCTGCGCCAGCAGGCCGCAGCCGCCGGTGCCGGCCAGCAGCAGCGTCGCGTCGGCCGGGCCGGCCCAGTAGTGCAGCGGCTGGGTGCCGGCCTCGAGCTCGATCATCGAGGTGATCGGCTGGCCGTCGCCGCGCGCGCCGGGCAGCGTGCTCACCGCCACGGAATAGACGCGGCCATTGCTGCCGAACACCAGCAGCGTGTCCACCGTGCGGCATTCGAAGGTGCCGTAGAGCGCGTCGCCGGCCTTGAAGGCGAAGGCCGTGGCCTCGTGGCCATGCCCCTGGCGCGCGCGCACCCAGCCCTTGGCGCTGACGACCACGGTGACCGGCTCGTCGATCACCTTGATCTCGGCGACCGCACGCTTCTCGGCCTGGATCAGCGTGCGACGCGCATCGCCATAGGTCTTGGCGTCGGCCTCGATCTCCTTGACCAGGGTGCGCTTCAGCGCGGCCGGGCTGGAGAGGATGTCCTCGAGCCGGGCCTGCTCCTCGCGCAGGCCCTTGAGCTCCTGCTCGATCTTGATCGCCTCGAGGCGCGCGAGCTGGCGCAGCCGGATCTCGAGGATGTCCTCGGCCTGGCGGTCGCTGAGCCTGAAGCGCTCGATCAGCGCCGGCTTGGGCTCGTCGGCCTGGCGGATGATGCGGATCACCTCGTCGATGTTCAGCAGCACCAGCTGCCGGCCCTCGAGGATGTGGATGCGGTCGAGCACCTTGCCGAGGCGGTGCCGCGTGCGGCGCTCGACGGTGTTGCGGCGGAACTCGAGCCATTCGAGCAGCATCTGGCGCAGCGACTTCTGCGTCGGCCGGCCATCGGCGCCGACCATCGTCAGGTTCAGCGGCGCCGAGCTCTCCAGGCTGGTGTGCGCCAGCAGCACGTTGATCAGCTCCTGCTGCTCGACGCTGCGGCTCTTGGGCTCGAACACCAGCCGCACCGCAGCCTCCTTGCCCGACTCGTCACGCACCGCGTCGAGCACGCCGAGCACGGTGGTCTTGAGCTGGGTCTGATCGGCGCTCAGCGCCTTCTTGCCGGCCTTGACCTTGGGGTTGGTCAGCTCCTCGATCTCCTCGAGCACCTTCTGCGCGCTGGTGCCCGGCGGCAGCTCGGTGACGACCAGCTGCCACTGGCCGCGCGCCAGGTCCTCGATCTTCCAGCGTGCCCTGACCTTCAGCGAGCCGCGTCCGCTGCGGTAGGCGTCCTGGATGTCGGCCTCGCTGCTGATGATCTGCCCCCCGCCGGGGTAGTCGGGGCCGGGCAGCAGCGCCAGCAGCGCGTCGTCGGCGAGCTGCTCGTCCTTCAGCAACGCCACCGCGGCAGCCGCGACCTCGCGCAGGTTGTGGCTGGGGATCTCGGTGGCCAGGCCGACCGCGATGCCGCTGGCGCCGTTGAGCAGCACGAAGGGCAGGCGCGCCGGCAACTGGCGCGGCTCCTGCGTCGAGCCGTCGTAGTTGGGCACGAAGTCGACCGTGCCCTCGTCGATCTCGTCGAGCAAAAGGCGGGTGATGGGCGCCAGGCGGGCCTCGGTGTAGCGCATCGCCGCGGCGCCGTCGCCGTCGCGCGAGCCGAAGTTGCCCTGGCCGTCGACCAGCGGGTAGCGCTGGCTGAAGTCCTGCGCCATGCGCACCATCGCGTCGTAGGCGGCGGTGTCGCCATGCGGGTGGTAGCGGCCCAGCACGTCGCCGACGACGCGCGCGCTCTTCATCGCCTTCGGGCCGGCGGCCGTGGTGAAGGCGAGGCCGAGGCGCTCCATCGCGTAGAGGATGCGGCGCTGCACCGGCTTCTGGCCGTCGCAGACATCGGGCAGCGCGCGTCCCTTGACGACGCTCAGCGCGTACTCGAGGTAGGCGCGCTCGGCGTAGTGGGCCAGCGTGATCGCGTCACTGGACGGATCGGCATGCGGTTCGAAGGCGTTCATACAGGGTCGGGACGGCCGCCGTGCGCGCCGTCGCTTTTCAATCTCGAGGTCTCAGATCGACGGCGGCACGGCCCCGTCACCAGCGGAACAGCACCAGGCTGAGCGCGATCATCACCATGCCGCTGACCAGTCCGTACACGGTCTCGTGGCCCTGGGCATATTTCTTGGCCGCGGGCAGCAGTTCGTCGAGCGCCAGGAAGACCATCACGCCGGCAATCACGCCGAAGACCGCACCGAAGGTCGCCGGTGTCATGAAGGGCTGCAGCAGCGCGTACCCGAGCACCGCCCCGACCGGCTCCGCGAGGCCGGACAGCAGGCAGGCGAGGAAGGCATAGCTCTTCTTCTGCGTCGCGAAGTAGACCGGCACGGCGATGGAGATGCCCTCCGGAATGTTGTGGATGGCGATCGCGAAGGCCAGCGGCAGGCCCAGGGCCGGGCTTTCCAGCATCGCGAAAAACGTCGCCAGCCCCTCCGGGAAGTTGTGGGCCGTGATCGCGGCTGCCGTCATCAGGCCGACGCGGCGGATGTAGTTTCGATCGTGCTCCTTGTAGAACTCGTTTCCCGATTCCAGACTTTCATGCGGGTTGGGCACGAAATGGTCGATCGTCGCGATCAGCAGCATCCCGGCCAGGAAGGCGATCGTGCTGTAGGTGAAGCCGAGCTTGTCGCCGTGGGCGCCCGCGAAGGACTGCGTCGACTTCAGCAGGATCTCCGAGAGCGACACGTAAACCATCGCGCCCCCGGCAAAGGCCAGGCCGAAGGCCAGCATGCGCGGGCTCGGCGTCCTCGACAAGAAGACCAGCACGCTGCCCAGCGCCGTGGCCAGCCCCGCCGCCGCCGTCACGGCCAGCGCCAGCAGGACGTTCTGCGATGCCAGGTCGATCATGCCGCGCCCAGGGATGGGACGGGCATCGGCCGCCGCTCACACCACGCCGCGGCCCGGCCCGGCCGCGCCGGCACGCGCGTTGCCCTCACACGTCCACCTCGACCGCGTCGCCGTGCAGCTCCATCAGCTCGCGCCGCGCCGCGGCCTCGCCCTTGCCCATCAGCTTGTTGAACGAGCCCTCGGTCTGCGCGAAGTCGAGCGCGCCCCAGGCCACCGGCAGCAGGCGGCGCGTGTCGGGGTTCAGCGTCGTGTCCCACAGCTGCTCGGCGCTCATCTCGCCCAG
>DATMJX010000271.1:0-9176 GCA_035553715.1 Methylibium sp. | reverse complement strand
CCACGGCCTCGTCGTCCAAGTGCAGCAGGGCCTTGGAGTTCATCGTGACGACATCCCGCGGCACCTGCCGCGGGATGTCGTCACGATGAACTCCAAGGCCCTGCTGCACCTGGACGACGAGGCCGTGGAAGTGGCACTGGTCTACCCGGAGGACGCCGACGGCAGCCCCGGAAAGCTGTCGGTTTTCTCCGGCGTTGGCACCGCGATCCTGGGCTACAGGGAGGGCGATGCCTTCGACTGGCGGATGCCGGAGCGGACCTGCCATATCCGGATCGGGAAAGTGCTTTACCAGCCGGAAGCCGCAGGCGACTTCCACCTGTAGGCGCGCACGCGGCGCCACGGCCGCGGATCGCGCATGCGCCCTCGGCGCCGGCTGAGCCTCAGCCACCCAGGTGACGTCGCTGGGCCCCTGCGTGGAGCGGCCCTGGATGCAGCAAGGTGCGGCGCTACGCCCGGCCCGCAGACGCTCCAGGCCGCTGCCGCGCCGCCACGCCGGCGACGAAGCGGCCGAACGCATCGAGCAGCGGCGCGGCGTCGAAGGACGGGCCCTCCAGCATCGCCAGCGCCTGCACGGTGGCTTCCAGCGTCGAGACCTGGTCGGCGCGGCGCGCCGCGCGGATCGCGCGGTAGCGCGTCGGCGCCGGCGCGTCCAGCGACAGCCGCGGCAGCGCGGCCAGGGCCGGGTGCTCGAGCAGCATCCGCAGGCTCTTGCGCCACGTCGCGTCGAGGACCACCAGCCGCAGCGGCGCGCCCGCCGTCACGCCCGCGGCCGGCGGCGCGGGCGCGGCGGGCACGTCCGGGTAGAGCAGCCGCGTCTCCCGCCCGGGGCGTTGCAGCAGCGCCGCCAGCGCCTCGGGCGCGAAGCGCTCGCCGACGACCACCTCGCAGTGCGCGAGCGACAGGCGCAGCATCGCCACGCTGTTCTTCGCCTGGCGCTGCTCCTGCGGATGCTGCAGCACCAGCACCTCGGTGCGGTGGGCCGTCGGCCGTACCAGCGCGCACAGGCAGGTCGCCTGCGGGCGCAGGCAGCGCACGCAGGCCGCGCGGCGAGGGAGGGACGGGCCGTTCACGCGGGCATCGTCGCACGCCCTGGCCTGGCCCCGACCACATCGACATCGTGCGCATGACCTTGCTCCACGGCCCCCACCCAGACCGCACGAGGGTCCGTCGCCACGTGCGAGCTGCGCGCCGCGGCCCTGTGGCAGAAGGTCCCCCGCGACGGCGCTCCCGCGCGCCCGTCGCGGCGCTTGCCCCTGCTGGCATCGCATGATTGCTGCGGCGTATAAGCAGCAGGCCAGGGCCGATGGCCTCGAAAGGAGCTTGCCATGCGAAGACGCCTCTACTGGTTGCTGCCCGATCTGGCCAGCGCCCGCCACGCGATGAACGACCTGCTGCTCGCACGGGTCGGCAACGAGCACATCCACTTCGTCGCGCGCGAGGGCGCCGACCTGTCGGGCCTGCACGAGGCCAATCTGCTGCAGACCACCGACTTGCTGCGCGCGGCGCAGCTCGGGCTGGTGGTCGGCGGGCTCGGCGGTGCCGCGGTCGGCGCGATCGCGGCGATGCTGTTCCCGATCGTCGAGGGCACGCCCTCGGGCTGGCAGGCGCTGAGCGCCGTGTTCGCGACGCCCGGCTGGCAGGCCGGCGACCTGGTCGCGGCGCTGAACTCGCCGCAATGGGCCATGGCCGCGGTGCTGGCGCTGCTCGGCGGCGCCTTCGGCGCGTGGTCCTCGAGCATGATCGGCATCGCCGCGCCCAGCCACCGGCTGCGGCGCTTCGAAGGCGCGCTCGCCCAGGGCCAGTACCTGCTGATGGTGGACGTGCCGCTGTCGCGCGTGCACGAGCTCGAGGCGCTGCTCGCGCAGGAGGATCCGCGGGCCCGCTACGAGGGCCTCGAGCCCGAGGTGCCGGCCTTCCCCTGAGTCCCCCGCGGCCGGGCGGCGGGGCCCGCGCGGCGATACTGGTGGCGGTTCCCTCCGCCACCCGTCCGCCCATGTGCCAGCTGCTCGGCATGAACGGCAACACGCCGACCGACATCGTCTTCAGCTTCACCGGCTTCGCCACGCGCGCGGCCGAGCACAAGGACGGCTTCGGCATCGCCTTCTTCGAGGGCCCGGGGCTGCGCTGCTTCGTCGACCACCACAGCGCCGCCACCTCGCCGGTGGCCGAGATGGTGCGCCGCTACCCGATCCGCAGCGAGCATGTGATCTCGCACATCCGCAAGGCCACGCAGGGCCGCGTCGCGCTCGAGAACACCCACCCCTTTGTGCGCGAGCTGTGGGGCCGCTACTGGGTGTTCGCGCACAACGGCAACCTGGTGGACTTCCACCCCAAGCTGCACGCGGCCTTCCACCCGGTCGGCGACACCGACAGCGAGCGCGCCTTCTGCTGGCTGCTGCAGGAGCTGGCGAAGAACCATGCCTCGCTGCCCAGCGTCGCGCACCTGACCGAGACGCTGCGCGAGCTCAGCGGCACGATCGCGCGCCACGGGCCCTTCAACTTCCTGCTCGGCCACGGCGACGCGCTGTGGGCGCACTGCAGCACCCGGCTGCACTGGCTGGTGCGCCGCCACCCCTTCGGTCGCGTGCGGCTGCAGGACGCCGACCTGACGATGGATTTCGCGACCACCACCGGCCCCGACGACCGCGTCGCGCTGGTCGTGACCGAGCCGCTGACCAGCGACGAGCCCTGGACCGCGTTCGCCCCGGGCGAGCTGCGCGCCTTCCAGCATGGCGAGCCGCTGGCGGTCTGATCGGCACCGCTATTTGTAACAACCAGGCCGCACCACCCTGGGTGAGGGGGGCCTCGGCGTTGCAGCTGGATACCCTTGCCCCGGGGTCGGATGAGAAGCTTCGCCACCCCGGCCCCGCGGCCGCGAGAACGAGTCACAACAAGGAGATCGCGATGAACCTGTTCCAGATCCCGGGCTTGACCTGGCGCCAGGGCCTTGCCGCCACGGCGCTGTCGGCGGCCGCCCTGCTGGCGGCCTGCGGCGGTGGTGGCGGCGGTGGCAGCAGCGGCACCGAGGGCGCGCTGTCGGTGCGGCTGACCGACGGCCAGAGCTGCACCTACAAGCAAGTCTTCGTCACGATCGAGAAGGTGCGCGTGCACCGCAGCGCGAGCGCCGAGGACACCGACAGCGGCTGGGAGGAGCTGGTGCTCGCCACCCCGCTGCGCGTCGATCTGATGACCCTGCGCAACGGCGTCTTCGAGAACCTCGGCACGCTGCCGCTGGAAGCCGGCGACTACTCGCAGGTGCGCCTGGTGCTGGCCGAGAACGGCGGCAGCGCCCCCTATGAGAACCAGCTGACGCTCGAGGATGACAGCGTCGTCGCGCTGAGCACGCCCAGCAGCCAGCAAAGCGGGCTGAAGCTCAACGTGCACATGAGCATCGCGGCCGGCGAGACCGCCGAGCTGGTGCTCGACTTCGACCCCTGCCAATCGGTCGTGCGGCGGGGCAACTCCGGCCACTACAACCTCAAGCCGGTGGTCACCGGCTACTTCGAGGAAGTCTCGGCGATCCGCGGCACCGCGGCACCGGGCGCCTTCGTCAGCGCGCAGGTCGCAGGCGGGGTGCTCAAGTCGACCGTCGCCGACGAGGCGGGCACCTTCGTGCTGTGGCCGATGGTCGCCGGCAGCTATGACGTGGTGGTCCACGCGCCGACGCTCGCCAACGCCGCGCTGACCGGCGTGGTGATCCCGGACGACGACACGACGATCGACGTCGGCGCGCTCGATGTGCCAGCCAACACCGGCAGCGTCGAGATCCCGGGGAACGTGGCCGCGAACGTCGACCTGGTCGCCGTCGTCAACGCGACCCAGGCCGTCGGCGGCACGACGATCGAGGTGGCCACGCAGCCGCTGGGCGTGACGGCCGGGGGCAGCACCGCGTACAGCTTCACGCTGGCCGCCGGCGCGCCGGTGAGCACGCCCTGGGTGGCGGGCACCGCCGGCTACGTCTTCACCGCCGGCGCGCCGAACGCCACGGCCGACTACACGATCGGCGCCGCGGCCACGGGCTTCGCGTCGCAGTCGACCGCGGTGACCGGCCTGGCCGCCGGGGCGGTGGCCTCGGACGTGAACTTCACCTTCACCGCGCCCTGAGCGGGCCGCGAGCGGGAAACCGAGCAGGGGCGCCTTCGGGCGCCCCTTTTTTTGCCGGCCCCGCCCCCACAATGGCCGCGCGATGCTGCCCACGCCCGACTTCAGCCGCTTCCTGCGCCACGAGGAGCTGAGCACGCTGCTGCGGGCCTATGCAGCGGCCTGCCCGGCGCTGGTCGAGCTGCGCGAGCTCGGGCGCAGCCACGAGGGCCGGCCGATCTGGCTGCTGGTCGTGACGAACCGCGCCACCGGCGCCGACACCGACAAGCCGGCCTTCTGGGCCGACGGCAACATCCACGCCGCCGAGCTGAGCGCCTGCACCGCGGTGCTGTACTGGCTGCACCAGCTCGCCAGCGCCCACGGCGACGCGCAGCACCCGCGCCACCGCGAGGTGCGCGAGCTGCTCGACACCCGCTGCGTCTACCTGGTGCCGCGCCTCAACCCCGACGGTGCCGAGTTGGCCCTGGCCGAGCGCCCGCGCCACATCCGCAGCAGCACGCGGCCCTGGCCCTTCGACGAGCCGGTGCTCGAGGGCCTGACGGTCGAGGACATCGACGGCGACGGCCGCGTGCTCAGCATGCGCATCGCCGATCCGCACGGCGCCTGGAAGCCCCACCCCGACGAGCCGCGCCTGCTGATCGCGCGCGAACCCGGCGAGTTCGGCGGGCGCTACTACCGCCTGCTGCCCGAGGGCCGCATCGCGCAGCACGACGGCCTGCGCTTTCGCGTCAACCCGGACCGCGAGGGCCTGGACCTGAACCGCAACTTCCCGGCCGGCTGGCGCCAGGAGCACGAGCAGCCCGGCGCCGGCCCCTATCCGGCCAGCGAGCCCGAGGTGCGCGCGATGGTCGACTTCGTCGTCACGCACCCCAACATCGGCGCGGCAGTCAGCTTCCACACCCACAGCGGCGTGATCCTGCGGCCGCTGGGCGGCGGCCCCGACGAAGCCATGATCCCGGAGGACCTGTGGCTGTACCGCCGGCTCAGCGAGCGCGGCGCCCAGCTGACCGGCTACCCGGCGGTGAGCCTCTGGCACGACTTCAAGTACCACCCGAGGGACGTGATCAGCGGCACCGCCGACTGGCTCTACGAACACCTGGGCGCGCTGTTCTGGGTGGTCGAGCTCTGGTCGCCGAACCGCGAGGCCGGCATCGAGGGCTACCCGTGGATCGACTGGTACCGCGAGCACCCGCCCGAGGACGACCTCAAGCTGCTGCGCTGGAGCGACGCGCACTGCGGCGGCCAGGCGCATGTCGACTGGCGCCCCTTCGAGCACCCCGAGCTCGGCCCGGTCGAGATCGGCGGCTGGGACCGGATGAACTTCTGGCGCAACCCGCCGCCGGCGCTGCGCGAGCGCGAGGTGGCGCGCTTTCCGGTCTGGCTCGAGACGCTGGCGCTCGCGCTGCCCCGGCTGGTCGTCCTGGCGGCCACGGCCGAGCCGCTGGGCGCGGCCGACGGCGCGACGCACTGGCGCGTGCGCCTGGACGTGGCCAACGCCGGCTACCTGAGCGCCGCGGTCACGCGGCGCGCGCTCGAGCGCGAGCAGGTGCGCCCGCTGCTGTTCGACATCGAGCTGCCGGCCGGTGCGACGCTGCGCGGCGGCCGCGCGCGCGAGGAGGGGCCGCAGCTGGAGGGCCACGCGGCCTCGCAGTCGCAGCTGGCCTTCCTGCCGAATCGCGAGCCGCTGGCCGACCGCGCGCGCTGCGAGTGGCTGGTGGCGGCGCCCGCGGGCACGACGCTGACGCTGCGCGCGCGGGCCGGCCGTGCCGGCGCAGTGGCCGCGACGCTGGTGCTGGGCGGCTGAGGTGCGCGAGCTGCCGCGGCCGCGCCTCCTGCGCCTCCCCCCGGGAGGCTGCAGGCGCTTCGGGCCGCCGGGGCCTGAGAGGAGCCCTCCTGGGTCGCTTCGCAACCGCCCCTCCATGGTGACTCCTCGGGCCCTTCGGGCGGCCGTGCGGGCCTGAGATGGACCTGCTCGTCAACGGCCGGTCCTACGCGCTGCCCGAGGGCACCGAGCCCGAGATGCCGCTGCTGTGGGTGCTGCGCGACGTGCTGCACCTGACCGGCACCAAGTACGGCTGCGGCGTCGCCGCCTGCGGCGCCTGCACGGTGCGCGTCGATGGCGCGGCGCGGCGCGCCTGCGTGACGCCGCTGTCGGCGGTGCAGGGCCGCGCGATCGAGACCGTCGAGGGCCTCGGCAGCCCCGACGCGCCGCATGCGCTGCAGCGCGCCTGGGTCGAGCAGCAGGTGCCGCAATGCGGCTACTGCCAGAGCGGCATGCTGATGGCCGCGGCCGCGCTGCTGGCGGCGAAGCCGCGGCCGAGCGACGCCGACATCGACGCCGCGATCACCAACCTGTGCCGCTGCGGCAGCACCCCGCGCGTGCGCGCGGCGGTCCATGCCGCCGCGGCGAGCCTGAGCCCGGTGGCGCCGCCCGTGTCCCGGCGGCGCGCATGAAGCGGCGCACGCTGCTGCTCGGCGGTGCCGCCGCCGGCGGCGCACTGCTGCTCGGCTGGGGGCTGCTGCCGCCGCGCACGCGGCTCGGGCGGCGCGAGCTGCTGGCCGGCGAGCCCGGCACGGTGGCGCTGAACGGCTGGATCCGCATCGGCGCCGACGGCGGCGTGCAGCTTGCGATGCCGCGCGCCGAGATGGGCCAGGGCGTGCACACCGCGCTGGCGATGCTGGTGGCCGAGGAGCTCGACGTCCCGCTCGAGCGCGTCGAGCTCGTGCCGGCACGCGCCGACGCGATCTACGGCAATGTCGCGATGTTCGTCGCCCAGCTGCCCTTCGCACCGCGCGACAAGGAGCCAGGCCGCGAAACCGAGCTGCTCAAGACCGGCGAGTGGATCGTCGCCAAGCTCGCGCGCGAGCTCGGCATCGACGCGACCGGCGGCTCCAGCAGCGTCGCCGACGCCTGGGAACCGCTGCGCCTGGCCGCGGCCACCGCGCGCGCGCAGCTGGTCGGCGCGGCCTCGCTGGCATGGAGGCTGCCGAAGCAGGAGATCACGATCGAGGCCGGCGTGCTGAGCCATCCGTCTGGAGCACGCGCTCACTTCGGAGAGGTCGCCGCGGCCGCGGCCGGCACGCCGCCCGGCACGGTGGGCCTCAAGCCGCGCGCGGCCTGGACGCTGATCGGCCGTGCCGCGCCGCGCATCGACCTGGCCGCCAAATGCGACGGCCGCGCGGTGTTCGGCCTCGACGTGCGCCCCGCCGGGCTGCTGCACGCGGCGGCGCGCATGTGCCCGGTGCTGGGCGGCGAGCCGGGGCGCATCGCCAATGTCGACGCGGTGCTGCGCCGCCCCGGCGTCGAGCGCGTCGTGCGGCTGCGCGCCTGGGCCGGCGGCACGGCCGGCGTCGCGGTGGTCGGCCGCACGAGCTGGCATGCGCGCCAGGCGGTCGAGGCGCTGGCCATCGAATGGCGCGCGCCACCGGCCGGCCCGCGGCCCGACTCGGCGGCGATCCTCGACGCGCTGGAGGCGCGGGCGCGCGAGGCCTTCGCCGCCGACGGCGGCTTCGCCTTCCGCGCCGAGGGCGCGCCGCGGACGGCCGAGCAAGCCGTCGGCGTGCGCCACGTCGAGGCGCTCTACCGCGCGCCCTACCTGGCGCACATGGCGCTCGAGCCGATCAACTGCACCGCCCAGGTCGAGGGCGGGCGGGTGACGGTCTGGGTGCCGACCCAGGTGCCGGGCATCGCGCGCGCGCTCGCGGCGCGCGCCGCCGGCGTGGCCGAGGACGCGGTCACGCTGCACCTGACGCTGCTCGGCGGCGGCTTCGGGCGGCGGCTCGACGCCGAGGTCGTCGGCCAGGCGGTCGAGATCGCGCAGGAATGCGGCGGCCGGCCGGTGCAGCTGCTGTGGTCGCGCGAGGAGGACACGACGCACGACTGCTACCGCCCGGCCGCGGCCGCCATGCTCAAGGCCACGCTGGACGCCGACGGTCGGCCGCTGGCGCTGCGCGCGGTCTGCGCCAGCGACGCGGTGACGCCGCGCTGGCTCGAGCGCGGCCTGCCGCGGCTGGCAGCGCCGATCGACCTGCCGGACAGGAGCGCGGTCGAGGGCCTGTTCGACCTGCCCTACGACATCGCCCATGTCCGGGTCGCGCACGCGGCCACGCGCAGCGGCGTGCCGGTGGGCTTCTGGCGCAGCGTCGGGCACTCCTACAACGCCTTCTTCCTCGAGGCCTTCGTCGACGAGTGCGCGCACGCGGCCGGCCAGGACCCGGTGGCCTGGCGGCTCGCGGCGCTGCAGGGCCTGCCGCGCCATGCCGCGGTGCTGCGGCTCGCCGCCGAGCGCGCCGGCTGGGAGCAGCCGCCGGCCGCGGGCCGCGCGCGTGGCGTCGCGCTGCACGAGAGCTTCGGCAGCATCGTCGCGCAGGTGCTCGAGGTCTCGCTGCCGCCTGGCGGCGCGCCACGCGTGCACCGGGTGGTCTGCGCGGCCGACTGCGGCACGGTGCTGAACCCGGGCATCGTGCGCCAGCAGTTCGAGGGCGCGATCCTGTTCGGTCTGGCCGCGGCGCTGCACGGGCGCATCGACATCGAGGCCGGCGTGGTGCGCCAGCGCAACTACCCCGATCAGCCGCTGCCGCGGCTGGCCGACACGCCGCCGATCGAGGTGCACCTGCTCGACAGCGAGCGGCCGCCGGCCGGCGTCGGCGAGCCGGGCGTGCCGCCGCTGGCGCCGGCGCTGGCGAACGCGCTGTTCGCGCTGACCGGCCGGCGCCTGCGCGAGCTGCCGCTGCGCCCCTGAGCCGCGACCGGGGTCGGCCCGGCTCCGCTAGAGTCCAAGCCGCCCCGGCGGCCCGCCGGGGCGGCCCCTGGAGACGAGCAAGCGATGCACCCCGACCATCCCCCGCTGCGCCTGCTGTGCGCCTGCCTGAGCATCGGCCTGGCCGCCGCCGCCCCGGACGCGGGCGCGGCCGGCTTCGGCCCCACCGGCGTCGATCGCCAGAGCTGGGACGCCAGCGTGCGCGTGCAGGACGACTTCTTCCGCCATGCCAACGGCGGCTGGCTGAAGGCCACGCCGATCCCGCCGGACCGCTCGCGCGTCGGCGCCTTCGAGAAGCTCAACGACGACACCACC
>DATMJX010000270.1:0-5111 GCA_035553715.1 Methylibium sp. | reverse complement strand
CCCAAGCGCAACACGCAGTCGCTGCTGTTCAAGCGCAAGCGCTTCTGCCGCTTCACCGTCGCCGGCGTCGAGGAGATCGACTACAAGGACGTCGACACCCTGCGCGACTTCATCAGCGAGAACGGCAAGATCACGCCCGCGCGCCTGACTGGCACGCGCGCCTTCTTCCAGCGCCAGCTCTCGACCTGCATCAAGCGCGCGCGCTTCCTGGCCCTGCTGCCGTACAGCGACCAGCACAAGGTCTGAGGAGGACGACACCATGCAGATCATCCTGCTCGAAAAAGTGGCCAATCTCGGCAACCTCGGTGAGGTCGTCAAGGTCAAGGACGGCTACGCCCGCAACTTCCTGATCCCGACCGGCGCCGCGCGCCGCGCGACGGAAGCGGCTGTCAAGGAGTTCGAGGCCAAGCGCGCCGAGCTCGAGAAAGCCGCTGCTGCCAAGCTGGCCGCCGCCCAGGCCGATGGCGAGAAGCTGGCCGGCAAGACCGTCAGCATCACGCAGAAGGCTGGCGTCGACGGCCGCCTGTTCGGCTCCGTCACCAACCATGACATCGCCGAGGCGCTGGTGAAGGCCGGCTTCGCGGTCGTCAAGGCCCAGGTGCGCCTGCCCAACGGCCCGTTGAAGACCGTCGGCGAGCATGCCGTCACGGTGGCGCTGCACACCGACGTCGTGGTCGACGTCAATGTGACGGTGGTCGGCGAGACCGACTGAGGTCGCACCGCACCGCAGCAAGGGCCGGCTCTGCCGGCCCTTGTTTTTTTGTCCCGCGAACTGCACCGTCAACCCACCGGATTTCCACAGGGTTGCGCACACCACGCCGGCCCGCCGCGCCTTAATATCCCTCGATGTCCGCGATTTTCACCGGCGCTGCCGCGCGCCCCGAGCCGCAAGGCGACGACGAGGTCGCCCGCCTTCGGATCCCGCCGCACTCGATCGAGGCCGAGCAGAGCGTGCTCGGCGGCCTGCTGATCGACAACGGCGCCTGGGACCGCGCCGGCGACCTGCTCGGCGAGGGCGACTTCTACCGCTACGAGCACCGCCTGATCTACGAGGCGATCGGACGGCTGATCAACGCCACCAAGCCGGCCGACGTGATCACGGTCTACGAGCAGCTGCAGTCGCTCGGCAAGGCCGAGGAGGTCGGTGGCATCGCCTACCTGAACGCGCTGGCGCAGAGCGTGCCGAGCGCGGCCAACCTGCGGCGCTACGCCGAGATCGTGCGCGAACGCGCGGTGCTGCGCAAGCTGGTCGCGGCGAGTGACGAGATCGCCACCAACGCCTTCAACCCGCAGGGCCGCTCGGTCTCGCAGATCCTCGACGAGGCCGAGACCAAGATCATGCACATCGGCGAGGAGGGCTCGCGCACGCGCGAGGGCTTCCAGCCGATGGACCGGCTGGTCGTGCAGCTGATCGACCGCGTCACCGAGCTGGCCAACAACGGTGCCGAGGAAGTGACCGGCGTGCGCACCGGCTTCTTCGACCTGGACCGGATGACCGCCGGCCTGCAGCCGGGCGACCTGGTCGTGCTGGCGGCGCGCCCGTCGATGGGCAAGACCGCGTTCGCGCTGAACATCGCCGAGCATGTGGCCGTCAACGAGGGCCTGCCGGCGGTGGTGTTCTCGATGGAAATGGGGGCCTCGCAGCTGGCGCTGCGCATGGTCGGCTCGCTCGGCCGCATCGACCAGTCGGGCCTGCGCACCGGCCGGCTGCGCGACGACGAATGGGGCCGGCTGACCGAGGCGGTCGACAAGCTCGGCCAGGCCAGCATCTTCATCGACGAGAGCGCCGCGCTGACGCCGGGCGAGCTGCGCGCGCGCGCGCGGCGCCAGGCGCGCCAGTGCGGCAAGCTCGGGCTGATCGTCGTCGACTACCTGCAGCTGATGAGCGGCTCCAGCAGCAACGAGGAGAACCGCGCCACCGTGCTCGGCGAGATCTCGCGTGGCCTGAAGTCGCTGGCCAAGGAGCTGAAGTGCCCGGTGATCGCGCTGTCGCAGCTCAACCGTAGCGTCGAGACGCGCACCGACAAGCGCCCGATGATGAGCGACCTGCGCGAGTCGGGCGCGATCGAGCAGGACGCCGACGTCATCATGTTCATCTACCGCGATGACTACTACAACAAGGAGACGTCCAAGGAGCCGGGCGTCGCCGAGATCATCATCGCGAAGCAGCGTAACGGCCCGGTCGGCACGGTGAAGCTGACCTTCCTGAAGCCGCTGACCAAGTTCGACAACCTCGCGCCGGGCAGCGTGGGCGGAAGCGACTACTAGTTCCTCAGCGGAAGTCCCGCGAAGACGTGTCCAGCCGCCCGAGCCAGGGCGTCAGGTCCTCCAGATGACGCGCCAGCAGGTGCGTCACGCCTTCGGGCGTGCGTTGCCACTGACCCGCCACCGCCAGCAGCCGTGAGGCGAGCAGGGCCTGGCGTTGGCGCTCGCGCACCCGTTTCCAGACGATCACGTTGACCGAGCCGGTCTCGTCCTCGAGCGTGACGAAGACCGTGCCCCGGGCGGTCGCGGGCTGCTGGCGCATCACGACGATGCCGCAGGCGCGCGCGCTGGCGCCATCGCGCAGCGCGCCGAGCTCCTGGGCGCTGCGGCAGCCGTGCAGCGTGAGGCGCTCCCGCAGCAGCGCCAGCGGGTGGCGGCGCAGCGTCAGCCCGGTGGCCGCGACGTCGAGGCGGATCTCCTCGCCCTCGGGCGCCGGGGGCAGGTCGAGCGGTGCGTCGGGCTGGGGGGCGTCGGCCAGCAGTGCGCCGCGGCGGGGCTGGCCGCTGGCGAGCCAGCTCTGCCGGCGCCGGTGGCCGGCCAGGGCGGCGAGGGCGTCGGCACGGGCGAGTCGCTGCAGTTCCTCGGGGGCGAGCGCAGCGCGGCGTGCGAGATCGTCGACGTCGATGAAAGGGGCCGCCGCGCGCGCCGCGACGAGCCGTGCGGCGGCCGCCGGAGCGAGGCCAGCGGCCAGGCGCAACCCGAGGCGCACGGCCGGCTGCGTCTCGGCACCCGGCTCCAGGCTGCAGTCCCAGTCGCTGCGGCAGGCGTCGACCGGACGCACGTCGATGCCGTGGCGCCGCGCGTCCTGCACCAGCTGGGAGGGCGAGTAGAAGCCCATCGGCTGCGAGTTCAGGAGCGCGGCCAGGAAGACCGCCGGCTCGTGGCATTTGAGCCAGGCGCTGACATAGGCCAGCAGCGCGAAGCTGTAGGCATGGCTCTCCGGGAAGCCGTAGTCGCCGAAGCCGAGGATCTGCTGGAACAGGGCCTCGCCGAACTCGCGCGCATAGCCGCGCTGCACCATGCCCTCGACCACGCGGTCGTGGAAATGGTGCACGCCGCCCTTGCGCTTCCAGGCCGCCATCGAGCGGCGCAGGCTGTCGGCCTCGTCGCCGCTGAAGCCGGCGGCGATCATGCAGATCTGCATCACCTGTTCCTGGAAGATCGGCACGCCCAGGGTGCGCTCGAGCGCCTGCCACAGCGCCGGGTACTGGGGCTCGGGAAGGCGGCCCTGGCGCTGCAGCTCACGCTGCTTCAGGTAGGGGTGGACCATGCCGCCGCTGATCGGGCCGGGCCGCACGATCGCGACCTGGATCACCAGGTCGTAGAACTCGCGCGGGCGCAGCCGCGGCAGCATGCTCTGCTGGGCGCGGCTCTCGATCTGGAACACGCCGACGGTGTCGGCGCGGCAAGCCATGTCGTAGGTGGCGGGGTCGTCGCGGGGGATGTCGGCCAGGTCCCAGTGCCAGCCGCGCAGGTGGCGCAGGAAGTCGAGGCTGCGCCGCAGCACCGTCAGCATGCCCAGCGCGAGCACGTCGACCTTGAGCAGGCCGAGCGACTCGAGGTCGTCCTTGTCCCACTGGATCACGCAGCGGTCCGGCATCGCGGCGTTCTCGATCGGCACCATGCGCGAGAGCTCGTCCTTCGCGATCACGAAGCCGCCGACATGCTGGGACAGGTGGCGCGGGAAGCCGACCAGCGTCGCGCTCAGCGCCAGCCACTGCCGCACGACCACGGCCTCGGGGTCGAAGCCGGCCTCGAGCAGGCGCTCGCGCAGCTGCGCAGGATCGTCGAACCACTGGTGGCTGCGCGCCAGCCGCGCGATGCGCGACTCGTCGAGGCCGAGCGCCTTGCCGACGTCGCGCACCGCGCTGCGCGTGCGGTAGCAGATCAGCGCCGCGGCCAGCGCGGTGCGGTGGCGGCCGTACTTGCGGTAGACGTACTGGATCACCTCCTCGCGGCGCTCGTGTTCGAAGTCGACGTCGATGTCGGGCGCCTCGTCGCGCTCCGCGCTGATGAAGCGCTCGAACAGCAGCGTGGTCTTGCTCGGATCGACCGCGGTGATGCCCAGGCAGTAGCAGACCGCCGAGTTGGCCGCCGAGCCGCGGCCCTGGCACAGGATGCCCTGCGAGCGCGCATGGCGCACGATGTCGTGCACGGTCAGGAAGAAAGCCTCGTAGCGCTTGCGCGCGATCAGCGCGAGTTCGCGTTCTAGCTGGTGCTGCACCGTGGCCGGAACGCCCGCGGGGTAGCGTGCGCGCGCGCCGTCCGCGGTGAGTTGCCGCAGGTGTGCGGTGGCGCCGAGTCCGGGTGGCACGATCTCGTCCGGATACTCGTAGCGCAGCTCCGTGAGCTCGAAGCGGCAGCGCCGCGCCAGCGCGACGCTGCGCGCCAGCCATTCGGGCCGGTAGAGCTGCGCCAGCGTCGGCCGCGAGCGCAGATGCTGCTCGCCATTGCGCGGCAGCGCGAGACCGCAGTCGGCCAGCGGCTGCTTCAGGCGGATCGCGCTCAGCGTGTCGAGCAGTGGTTTGCGCGAGCGCACGTGCATGCGCACATCGCCCGCCGCGACCAGGGGCACACCGCTGGCCGCCGAGAGCACGAGCAGGCGCCGCGTGTGCGCCTCGTCGTCGGCCCAGCGCAGCAGCTCGACGGCGATCGAGGCGCGCTCGCCGAAGCGCGCGGCCAGGGCGCGGGCCTGGGCGAGCCACGTGTCGCCGTCGTCCTCGCGGCGGGGGATCAGCAGCGCCAGGCAGTCGGGCAGGCCGGGGGGGCGGCTGGCGCCGGCGAGCGGGGCGTCGAGGTCGTCGAGTGCCAGCCGGTAGGCCCCCTTGGCGCTGCGCCCGCGCCCC
>DATMJX010000269.1:0-9148 GCA_035553715.1 Methylibium sp. | reverse complement strand
CATCAGAAGCCACGGCCGCATCGACCAGGACGAGTGGCACTTGTTGGCGATCACGAGGGTCGGCATCGGCGGCTCCGGGGGTCAGACGCGGAGTCTCATTCTCGGGCATCCCTGCGGGACGCTCCAATTCAAAGCCGTGGTCATTGGCATGACGGCGAGAGATGGAGCGCCCCCCTCTCCCGGACGGGAGAGGGGGTTCGCCTCACACCAGCATCTTGCCCTTCTCGTCGATGACGGAGCCGATATCGGTCTCGCCGAGATAGTCGTTGAGGAGCATCTCGTTGTGCGCCTTGCCCGACGGGATCATCGGGAAGCAGTTCTCGTGCTTGTCGACGACGCAGTCGAAGATGACCGGCCGGTCGACGCCGATCATCTCGCGGATGGCGTCGTCGAGATCGGCCGGATCGGCGCAGCGGATGCCGACGGCGCCGTAGGCCTCAGCGAGCTTGACGAAGTCGGGCAGCGAGGCCGAGTAGCTCTCCGAGTAGCGCCCGCCGTGCAGGAGCTCCTGCCACTGGCGCACCATGCCCATGTACTCGTTGTTGAGGATGAAGATCTTGACCGGCAGCCGGTACTGCGCGGCGGTCGACATCTCCTGCATGTTCATGAGGATCGAGGCCTCGCCGGCGATGTCGACGACGAGCGCGTCCGGATGGGCGAGCTGCGTGCCGATCGCCGCCGGCAGGCCGTAGCCCATGGTGCCGAGACCGCCCGAGGTCATCCAGCGGTTCGGCTCCTCGAAGCGGTAGTACTGCGCCGCCCACATCTGGTGCTGGCCGACATCGGAAGTGATATAGGTGTCACGCTCACGCGTCAACTCCCACAGCTTCTCGATCACCATCTGCGGCTTGATGACCTCGTCCGAGAGCTTGTACTTCAGGCATTCCCGGCCGCGCCACTCGGCGATCTGCTTCCACCAACTCGACAGTGCCACCGAATCCGGCTTGGCCTGCGCCTCCTGGATCTGCGTGATCAGCTCCTGCAGCACGTCCTTCACGTCGCCAACGATCGGGATGTCGACCTTCACACGCTTGGAAATCGACGACGGGTCGATGTCGACGTGGATGATCTTGCGCTCGACCGAAGCAAAGTGCTTGGGGTTGCCGATCACGCGATCGTCGAAGCGCGCACCGACGGCCAGCAGCACGTCGCAGTGCTGCATCGTCATGTTGGCCTCGTAGGTGCCGTGCATGCCGAGCATGCCGAGGAAGCGCGGATCGGTCGAAGGGAAGGCCCCCAGCCCCATCAGCGTGTTCGTGATCGGGTAGCCGAGCAGGTCGATCAGCTGGCGAACCTCGGCGTGCGCCTCACCAAGGATCACGCCGCCGCCGGTGTAGATGTAGGGCCGCTTGGCCTGCAGCAGCAGCGCCACCGCCTTGCGGATCTGCCCGCTGTGCCCCTTCTTCGTCGGCGCATACGAGCGCATCTCGACGTGCTGCGGATAGTGAAAGGCCGTGGTCTTCAGCGAGACGTCCTTGGGCACGTCGACCACCACCGGGCCGGGTCGGCCGGTGCGAGCGATGTAGAAGGCTTTCTTGACCGTCGTCGCGAGGTCGCGCACATCCTTGACCAGGAAGTTGTGCTTGACGATCGGGCGCGTGATGCCGACGGTGTCGCACTCCTGGAAGGCGTCGAGGCCGATCACCGGCGTCGGCACCTGGCCGGTGATGATCACCATCGGGATCGAATCCATGTAGGCGGTCGCGATGCCGGTGATGGCATTCGTGACGCCCGGACCCGAGGTGACCAAGGCCACGCCGACGTTACCGGTTGCTCGGGCGTAGCCGTCGGCGGCGTGGATCGCCGCCTGCTCATGGCGCACGAGCACATGCTCGATGGAGTCCTGCTTGTACAGGGCATCGTAGATGTGCAGCACGGCCCCGCCCGGGTAGCCCCAGAGGTACTGGACCCCTTCGGCCTGCAGACAGCGGACGAGGATTTCCGAGCCATTGGGCTCGGCGGCTTGAGGAGAATGCGGCTGGGCCGTGGTAGCCCGCTTGATGTCCGCGGCAGACATGTCCATTTCGAACCTCTCGGTTGATCTCTAACGAAGAACCTTCGGTGCCCCTCTTCGCACCCTCGTAAGGTGGATGTGGAGCCTGCGCGGTCTGGCAAAGCCGGCCGGATCGGACGGCGCTGGAAGACCCAAAGAGCGTTGTGCGAGCCGTGGATTATGGCACTGGTGCTTGCACCGCCATGGACAGCACGGCCCGCAGTGACATAATTTCCCGCACATTTTCCGTGCGGCGGCGCCGGCTTGCACCTTGGCTTCCGACAAAGAACTCAGCGATTTCCTCAAGAGCGTCGAGAAGCGGGCCTTCAAGCGCACCGCCTATGCGGTGCGTGACGACGATGCAGCACTGGACATCGTGCAAGACGCGATGATCCGGCTGGCGGAGAAGTACGCAGCTCGGCCTGCGGCCGAGCTGCCGCTGCTGTTCCAGCGCATCCTGTCGAACGCGACGATGGACTGGTTCCGGCGCCTGAAGGTGCGCAACGCCGCCGTGCGCAACTTCTCGGACCTCGAATCCCCCGACGCCGACGGCGAGGCCGACTTCCTGGAGACCCTCGAGGCCCTGGCCGACACGCCAGCCGCCGAGAGCGCGGCCGACCATGTGTCCAGGGCGCAGATCCTGCTTACCATCGAGGGCGAGATCGAGCGCCTGCCCGCCCGTCAACGCGAGGCCTTCCTCCTTCGTTACTGGGAGGAGTTCGACGTCGCCGAGACCGCTACCGCCATGGGTTGCTCGGAAGGCAGCGTGAAGACGCACTGCTCGCGTGCCGTCCATGCGCTGGCCAAGGCGCTCAAGCTCAAGGGAATCGCGCCATGATTGACCGTCGCCACGCCCCCCACGACCCCGCCACCGCCGAGGCGCGCTATGCGCTGCGCGTCGCCGCCCGCCTGAACGAGGCCGGCGCAGCCCTGCCTGCCGAGATCTCTGAGCGGCTGCGGTTCGCGCGCGAGCAGGCACTGGCCAAGGCACGCGCAATCCAGCGCGAGACCGCCGCCGGCGCGGTCTCCGGCGGCGCGCTGTCGCTGCGCGGCGGCTGGTGGCCGCGTCTGGCCGCCGCCCTGCCCATCCTGGCGCTCGCCGCGGGTCTGGCGCTGGTCCAGCAGGATCAGCGCGAGGAACAACTGCGCGCCGCGGCCGAGATTGACGCGGCGCTGCTGGCCGACGACCTGCCGCCTGCGGCCTACACCGACCCGGGTTTCGCCGAATTCCTGAAGACGCCCGACCCGGTCCTGCAGTGAAGCGTCACCCCGTCTTGTCCTTCGTGGCGGCGGCGCTGCTGCTGCCGAGCGTCAGCGCCTGGGCCCAGACGACGATCCTGCTCGCCGAGGGTCCGCGCTGGCAGGAACTCAGTCCGCGTCAGCAGCAGGCGCTTCGACCCCTGCAACGCGACTGGGCCGAGGCCGACGAGGACAGCAAGCGTCAGTGGATGGGGGTCGCCTCCCGTTTCGACCGGCTCTCACCGGCCGAGCAGGCGCGCGTGCAGCAGCGCATGGAAGACTGGGCCCGCATGACGCCGCGCCAGCGCAATGAAGCAAGGCTGAACTACCGCGGCGCACAGGAGCTCAGCCCGGGCGAACGCCGCGAACGCTGGGATGCCTACCAGCGCCTGTCCGAGGAGCAGCGCCGTGGGCTGGCGAGCCGCGGCGTCCCCGAGCGCAACACCTCACGGCGAGGCGATACCGCGGGCGGCAAGAGCAATCTCGTCCCCAACCCGCTGACCGACGGCCGGCGTCCCGGCGCTGTCGCGCCCCATCTGAGCCAGGCTCGCCCCGGCGCGACGACGACCCCGCTGGCCGCCCGACCGGCGCCGCCACTGCACCAGCAGCCCGGCCTTCCGAAGGTGGCGGCTACACCGGAGTTCGTCGACCCACGCACCCTGCTGCCCCAGCGTGGGGCCCAGGGCGCCGCCGCCGAGCCCCGTCGCGGCGGCAACCGGCGAGCGGGCGAGCGGTGAGCGCCGCGCCTCCGGCGCCGAGCCTGGGCCGCCGGCTTGCCTGCCTGCTCTACGAGAGCCTGATCCTGTTCGGCCTGTTGCTGCTGCCGGGCGCGCTGGGCGCCGTGTTGACGGCGATGGCTGGCGGAGCACCGCCGGTGCTGCTCGGCGCCGTCTCCATGTTGCTGTTCGGCGCGTATTTCGTCGGCTTCTGGTCGACACGCGGCCAGACGCTGCCGATGCAGACCTGGCGCATCCGCATCGAGACGAACGACGGCCGCCCGCCCGGACGCGCTCGGGCCCTGGCGCGCCATCTGGCGGCCTATGCCTGGGTGCTGCCGGCCCTCGGTCTGGCGATGCTGAACGGCTGGTCACCTAAGACCACGCTGGGGGCTGTCGCCGTGGGCGTGCTCGGCTACGCCCTGCTGTCGCTGCTGCACCCGCAGCGACAGTTCTGGCATGACGCCCTGTGCGGCACCCGGCTGGTTGACGTGCGCCCTCCGCACGCGCCCGGCTGACCGCTGCGCCACACGCGGGCGCTACCATCGCGCGCGATGAGCAACGCCTACAAGGGCCGGACCGGCCTCGACCGCATCGTCCGCGCCACCGGTTATTCCCTTGAAGGGCTGAGGCTCGCCTACCGCGGGGAGAGCGCCTTTCGCCAGGAGGTCTGGGCAGCCGCCGTGCTGCTGCCGGCCGCCCTCTGGCTTGGACGCAGCTGGGTCGAGGTGGCGCTGCTGGCCGGCTCGGTGCTGCTGGTGCTGATCGTCGAGCTCCTGAATTCGGGGATCGAAGCGGCGATCGATCGTGTCAGCTATGAGCTGCACGACCTGTCCAAGCGCGCCAAGGACCTCGCCAGCGCCGCGGTGATGCTCTCGCTGCTGCTGTGTGCCACCGTCTGGGCCGCCGCGCTGTGGCACCGCGTCCTCGCATGAGGCCCTTCTCGGTCTGCGTCTACTGCGGCTCGCGCACCGGCGCCCAGCCGGCCTATGCCGAGGCTGCCCGCGCCGTCGGTCGCACGATCGGCGAGCGCGGCTGGCGGCTGGTCTACGGCGGGGGCGCGGTCGGCTTGATGGGCATCGTGGCCGACGCGGCGCTGGCGGCTGGCGCCCCGGTGTTCGGCGTGATCCCGCGTTCGCTGCAGGCGCGCGAAGTCGGTCACCGCGGGCTGACCGAGTTGCAGGTGGTCGAAACCATGCACCAGCGCAAGCAGCTGATGGCCGAGGCCGCCGACGCCTTCCTCGCACTGCCGGGCGGCATCGGTACCTTCGAGGAGCTGTTCGAGGTCTGGACCTGGCGCCAGCTGGGCTATCACGACCGACCGATCGGGCTGCTCAACGTCGCCGGCTACTACGATCGGCTGATCGCGCTGATGAGTGGCACGGTCGAGGCGGATTTCGTGTCGCCGGCCACGCACGCCTTGCTGCAGATCGGCCACGATCCCGCCGAGCTGCTCGACCAGCTGGCCGCCACCGCGCCGCGCGCGCGCGGCATCGACGACTTCCGCCTGACCTGAGGCCCGGCGGCTTCAAGGGGTCGCGCGCCCGGTGAGCGGTGCCTCAGACCGCGGCGTCGTCGGTCTCGCCGGTGCGGATGCGGATGGTCTGCTCGACCGCGGTGACAAAGATCTTGCCGTCGCCGATCTTGCCGGTCTTGGCAGCCTTGACGATCGCCTCGATGCAGCGCTCGACGTCGCTGTCCTTCACGACGATCTCGACCTTCACCTTGGGCAGGAAGTCGACCACGTACTCGGCGCCCCGGTAGAGCTCGGTGTGACCCTTCTGCCGCCCGAAGCCCTTGACCTCGGTGACGGTCAGCCCCGACACGCCGACCTCGGCCAGCGCCTCGCGCACTTCCTCGAGCTTGAAGGGCTTGATGACGGCGGTGATCTGCTTCATGACGGGCTCCAACGGATATTCACTGGCGCCGATTTAAGCACGGAATTTCGACGTGATCGGGTAGCGCCAGTCCTTGCCGAAGCTGCGGTGCGTGATGCGGATTCCCACCGGCGCCTGCCGGCGCTTGTACTCGTTGAGCTTGATCAGCCGGGTCACGCGCTCGACGTCGGCACGCGCGTAGCCGGCCGCGACGATGTCCTCGACACCCTGGTCTTCCTCCATGTAGCGCGCCAGGATCGCATCGAGCACCTCGTAGGGGGGCAGACTGTCCTGGTCGGTCTGGTTCGGCCGCAGCTCGGCCGACGGCGCCCGCGTGATGATGCGCTCGGGAATCACCGGAGCCCCTCCTTGAGTGTTGCGCCAGGCGGCGAGGCGGTAGACCAGGGTCTTGGCGACGTCCTTGATGACCGCGAACCCCCCGGCCATGTCGCCGTAGAGCGTGCAGTAGCCGGTCGCCATCTCGCTCTTGTTGCCGGTGGTCAGCACGATGCGGCCGGTCTTGTTCGACAAGGCCATCAGCAGCGTGCCACGCACGCGCGCCTGGATGTTCTCCTCGGTCGCATCCTCGGGGCGACCGGCGAACTCGTCGGCCAGCGCGGCGCGGAACGCCTCGAACATCGGCGTGATCGCGATCTCGTCGTAGCGCACGCCCAGGCGCGCGGCCATGTCGCGCGCGTCGATCCACGAGATGTCGGCGGTGTAGGGCGAGGGCATCATCACCGCCCTCACCCGCTCCGGCCCCAGTGCGTCGACCGCGACTGCGAGCACCAGCGCCGAGTCGATGCCGCCGGACAGGCCGATGATCGCGCCCGGGAAACCGTTCTTGCCGATGTAGTCGCGCACGCCGGTCACCAGCGCCCCCCAGGCTTCGGACTCCAGCGAGGGCGGCGAGGCGCGCGGCCCCTCGACGCGACCGTCGGCACCGACGTCCACGATCAGCAGCTCCTCGGCGAAGCTGGCCGCCCGCGCCTGCACAAGGCCGCGCGCATCGACCGCGAACGAGGCCCCGTCGAACACGACCTCGTCCTGGCCGCCCACCAGGTGTGCGTACACCAGCGGCAGCCCGACCGTCGAGGCGCGCAGCGCCATGCGCTCCTCGCGTTCCCCGGCCTTGCCGAGGTGAAAGGGCGAGGCGTTGAGCACCAGCAGCGCCTGCGCGCCCGCCGCCTGGGCCGAGGCGGCCGGCTCGTCGAACCAGGCGTCCTCGCAGATCAGCAGGCCGAGCTTCAGCCCGCCGGCCTCGATCACCACCGGACCCAGCCCGGCGTCGCGGCCCGAAACGAAGTAGCGCCGCTCGTCGAACACCTGGTAGTTCGGCAGCTCGCGCTTCGCATAGCTCGCGACGACACGTCCCGCCTGCAGCACCGAGGCGGCATTGACCCGCCGATGCACCGCCAGCGAACGCGTGCGAACATCTCCATCGAGTGCCATCGGATGTCCGACGACGAGCTGCAGGTCCGGCAGATCGGCGAGCTGCGCGGCGCAGTAGGACAGTGCCTCGTCACAGGCGCGCATGAAGGCCGGGCGCAGCAGCAGGTCCTCGGGCGGGTAGCCGGTCAGCGCAAGCTCGGGGGCCAGCACCAGCCCCGCCCCGTGCGCATGCGCCTGCCGAGCCAGCGCGACGATGCGCCGGGCATTGCCGTCGAGGTCGCCGACGGTGGCGTTGAACTGGGCGACGGCAATCTTCAATGAGGCGGGAGCGGGCATGGAGCGGGAGCGCGAGCACGGGTCGATCGATGGTACCGCCGGGGACGACGCGCCCTGGACGCTGCGCCTGCACGACGACCCGGCCACGATCGACGCCACGGCCTGGGACGCCCTGGCCGAGGCCAGTCCCTCGGCGACACCATTCATGCGCCACGCCTACCTGAAGGCGCTGCACGACTCGCGCAGCGCCGTCGCCGAGACCGGCTGGGCGCCGCGCTTCGCGACCCTCGAGCACGGCGGCGCCCTGGCAGCCGCCTGCCCGCTGTACCTGAAGGGCCACTCCTACGGCGAGTACGTGTTCGACTGGGCCTGGGCCGACGCCTGGGAGCGCGCCGGTGGCCGCTACTACCCGAAGCTGCTCGGCGCGGTGCCCTTCACGCCGGTGCCCGGCGCCCGGCTGCTGGCACGCGATGCCGCCGCGCGGCTGACGCTGCTGCGCGCGCTCGAGCAGCTCGCACGCGACGAGGGCCTGTCGTCGGCGCACCTGCTCTTTCTCGACGACGCCGACCGCAGCGCGGCCGAGCAAGCTGGCTGGCTGCTGCGCAGCGCGGTGCAGTTCCACTGGCGCAACCGCACACCGCAGCCCTATGCCGACTTCGACGAGTTCGCTGCCGGCCTGCAGCGCGACAAGCGCCGCAAGCTCCAGCAGGAGCGCCGCTACGTGCGCGAGGCCGGCGTCACGTTCGAGGTGCGCCGCGGCGAAGAGATCGGCACGGCCGACTGGGACCTGTTCTACCGCTGCTACACCGCGACCTACCGTGCGCACCGCTCGACGCCCTACCTGACGCGCGATTTCTTCGCGCGGATGGCGGCCACGATGCCCGAGCACTGGCTGCTGTTCATCGCGTCCCAGCATGGCGCGCCGATCGCGACCTCGCTGATCGCCCTCGATGCGGCCCGTGGCCGGGCCTATGGCCGCTACTGGGGGCAGCTGCCGGACACGCCGGCGGTCAACTGCCTGCACTTCGAGGCTTGCTACTACCAGCCGCTGGCCTGGTGCATCGCCCAGGGCTTCCACTGCTTCGAGGGCGGCGCGCAGGGCGAGCACAAGATGGCGCGCGGCTTGCTGCCGGTGCGCACGCATTCGGCCCACTGGCTGGCCGACGCGCGCTTCGCCGCCGCGGTCGGGCGCTTCCTCGAGCGCGAAGACCTGGGCATCGAGGCCTATGTCAGCGAGCTCGACGAGCGCAACCCCTTCAAGGCTGCGGCAGCGCCGTGAGCACGCGGCCGAGCGCGGCGACTGCCGCGTCGATCTCGGCCTCGGCGATCACCAGCGGCGGCGCGAACCGCACCACCGTGCCGTGGGTGTCCTTGCTCAGCACGCCCTCGCGCATCAGACCCTCGCAAACCCGGCGCGCGCTCGCGACCCGGGGGTCGATCTCGGCGCCGACCAGCAGGCCCTGGCCGCGGATGTCGGTGATCACCGGGTGCGCCAGCGCCCGCAGCCCCGTCATCAGCTGCGCCCCGCGCGCCGCCGCGCGCTCGGCCAGGCGCTCCTCGACCAGCACCTGCAGCGCCATGTCGCCCACCGCCGCGGCCAGCGGGTTGCCGCCGAAGGTCGAGCCATGGTCACCGGGGGTGAAGACCCCCATCAG